>CAZEPH010000354.1:0-3447 GCA_964514075.1 uncultured bacterium
GGACTCACCGGGGATCGCGATGTCCGCCGCCGAGTCGTGCGCAGTCAGGAGCAGGAACAGCCCCGTGTTCGGCCCGCCTTTGTGCAGTTGCCCCGTGGAGTGGAGGTAGCGCGGGCCGTAGCCGACGGTGGTGGCGCGATGCCAGGTGTCGCGCACGCTGCGGCGCGCGCGCGTGAGCGCCGCGTCCCGGTCTGCCGTTTGGCGGACGTAGGCGAGAACCGCCAGATAGTCGTCGTCGCGCGATTCGCGGAGGAACGCCGCGAACCACGATGCGATGTCCCCGCGATCCCATTCGCACTCCGCGATCGTTCCGGCGAGCCGCGTCACCGTTTCGACGTCCAGATGCACCTCCAGCCCGTCGTGCGTGATGACGGCGGCGGAGTGCGGCAGCTTGCCGTCGCGCGCGTAGTCGGCGAGGACCGCCTTCGTCGTGTCTTTCGCTTCCGTGACGTTCGGCTCGTCGAACGGGTTCAACTCCAGCACGGCTCCGGCGATCGCGGTGGCGACTTCCCAGCGGAAGAACTCGCCGGCCAGAGCGTACGTGTCGGGAATCGTGCGGCGCAGCGCTACGTGTCCTGCCGTGACGAGGGCATCCATCTCCGCGTCGCTCACAGGATCGGGCGCGGATTCGACGCGCAGTTGCAGGAACACGCGATCGGACCCGTAGACCGAGGGTGCGCCGAGCGGTTCGTCGTCCACGGGAATCAGCCCCTTGCCGAGTTTGCCTGTGCTCTCCGCGATGAGCTGCTCCGCCCACGCGCCGAAGGAACGAATCGCCGGAGGGAGAACGATCGTCAGTTTGTCCATCCCGTCGCGTCCCAGTGCGCCGAGGATGGCGCCGAGTTGCGCGCAGCTCAATTCCGGGTCGGCGACCTCCCGTGCGGCCGCCTCGAGGAAGCGGGGCAGGTCGATGCCCAGGAGCACCGCCGGCACGAGGCCGAAGTACGAGAGCGCGCTGTACCGCCCGCCGATGTCGGACGGATTCACGAACACGTGACGGAATCCCGCGCGCTCAGCGTCGGCCTCGAGCGGAGTGCCCGCGTCGGTGATCGCGACGAAGTGCGGCCCCGTGTGCGCGACGCCGCCCGCGCGCAGGCGCTCCTCGAAGTACCGCCAGAACGACAGCGTTTCGATCGTCGTGCCGGATTTCGTCGAGACGAGAAAGAGCGTGTGCGGGAGATCGACGGCGGACTCTACCGCGCGAATCGCTTCCGGCGCGGTGTTGTCGAGCACGTGCAACGTCAGGCCTCCCAGCGCGATGCCGAATGTCCGCGCCAGCACCTCGGGCGCGAGGCTCGATCCGCCCATGCCGAGGAGCACGGCATGCGTCATGCCGTCGGCGCGCACGCGCGCGGCGAACTCCGTGAGCGCGGGGATCTGCGCGCGCATGGTCTCGACCACGTCCAGCCAGCCGAGTCGATTCGCGATCGCGGTGCGGGTTCTGTCGTCGCCGGGCCACAGCGTCACGTCGCGCGCGCGCAGGCGCGTGATCGTGTCGCGTGCCAGCATGTCGCGGACCGCGGCGGACGCCGTTTCAGCGTGAGGGCCACAGGAGCTGTGTGCGTCCGTCGATCCCTGTGTGCGGGCCGTCTGGGTCATCGAGACCTCCTCGTGAGAATCGGGTGCGCGTCGCGCAGTGTACCGGATGCAACGGATCGGCGCCGCCTTCTTGACGCTGCGGCACCCGCGTGTTTGAGTGCCCGCATGTCGACTGTCGAACGCATTTCCGTCCTATCGGATCGCGGCGTGCTGCGCATCACGCTCAACGCTCCACCGCTCCACATCCTCGACATCGCGATGATGCGCGAGATGCGCACCGCTCTCGCGTCCGACGACGGGGCCGCCGCGTGGTGCATCGTCTTCGACAGTGCGGGAGACCGCGCGTTCTCCGCCGGCGCCGACATTCGCGAACACACGCCCGATCGCGTGCACGAGATGCTCACGACGTTCCACGGTCTCTTCGAGGATCTCGCGGAACGGGACGCTCTTACGCTTGCGGTCGTGCGCGGCGTCGCCCTGGGCGGCGGATGCGAACTCGCGATGGCGTGCGATATCGTCGTCGCATCGGAGAACGCGTCGTTCGGCCAGCCGGAGATTGCCGTGGGGTGCTTTCCTCCCGTCGCGGCGGTGATGCTTCCGTCGCTCGTCGGTCCGAAGCGCGCGGCGGATCTCCTGCTCACCGGCCGCCGCCTGAGCGCGCGAGAGGCTCACGCGTGCGGACTCGTCTCGCGGCTCGCCGCACCCGACGCGGTGGATGCCGCGCGCGACGAGGTGCTCGCCGCGCTGCGTGCGCACTCGCCCGAGGTGTTGCGCATCACCAAGCGCGCGCTTCGCGTGGGAGCAGGGACCCCGGATACGTTCCGCGCACAACTCCGCTCCGTCGAAGACATCTACTTCCGCGAATTGCTCCAGACAGCCGACATGACCGAAGGCGTTGCGGCGTTCATGGAGAAACGGCCGCCGCAGTGGACCGGGCGATGAGCCCGCCGCGCACCGCCGACATCCCGATCAACCCGAGCGTGCGCGACAAGGTGATGTCGCTGCGCGACGCGGTGGGCCGCTTCGTTCCCGACGGCTCGACGATCGCGCTCTGCGCGGCGTTGGAGCAGATGATCCCCGTCGCCGTGGGCCACGAGATCATTCGCCAGCGCCGCCGCGACCTCACTCTGATCGGTCCCGTGTCGGACATCGTCTTCGATCAGTTGATCGGTGCGGGATGCGCCGAGCGCGTGATCGCCGCGTGGGTCGGCAACATGATGATGGGGTCCGCGCACAACTTCCGCCGCGCGATCGAAGACGGGGTGCCGCGCACGATCGAGATGATCGATCACTCGAACCTCACGCTCGCCCTGGCGCTGCACGCCGCGCGGCTCGGTGTGCCGTTTCTTCCCACGCGCACCGTGCTCGGCAGCGATCTCGCCAAGCAAGCCCACTTGCGTGAGATCACGTGCCCGTTCACGCAGCAGCGTCTGCATGCCGTCGAAGCGATTCAGCCGGACGTGGCGATCCTGCACGTCCAGCGCGCGGAGCCGGGCGGCGCATGTCACGCGTGGGGAACGCTCGGTCTCACCGTGGACATGGCGCTTTCGGCAAAACGCATTCTCGTCGTGACGGAGCAGGTCGTGTCGGAAGACGAGATTCGGCGCGATCCCAACCGGACGTTGTTTCCCGGCGACTTCGTGTGCGCGGTCGTCGAGGAGCCGTGGGGTGCCCACCCCTCGCCCGTGCAAGGGTTCTATGCGCGCGATCACGACGCGCACGCGGACTACCACACGTCGACGCGCTCGCGCGAGGGCTTCCTGGCCTGGTTGGACGAGTGGGTGTACGGCGTCGCGGATCACGCCGCGTATCTCGCGAAGATCGGCGACGAGCGCCTTGCGACGTTGCGCGTCCGCGAACATGCATATTCCCCCGGAATCGACTATGGCTTCTGACGTGATGCGCGCC
>CAZEPH010000355.1:0-3443 GCA_964514075.1 uncultured bacterium
AGCATCAGGAACAGCATCGCGCCGATGGAGAAGAAGAGGACGAAGCCCGGGTACGCCATCGAGGCTTTCACCTTGGTCTGCAGCGCGTCGGCTTTTTCGAGGTACTCGCCGAGTTGGTCCAACACGCGATCCAAACTGCCGGAGCGTTCGCCGGACTTGATCATCGCCGTGTACAGACCGTTGAACACGTGCGGGTGCTTCCCGAGCGACTCGGAGAAACTCAAACCGCCGTGCAAGTCCTCGGATACTTGTTCGAGAATGCGCTTCAGTTCCTTGTTCTTCTCGTCGCGCGCGAGCGACTGCAGTCCGCGCACGAGCGGCAAGCCGGCCGCGACCATCGTCGCGAGCTGCCGCGTAAAGAGCGCGAGTGACTTCACGCCGACGGCGTTCATGCCGGGCAGAAGTCCGGGGAGTTCCTTGATGCGCGTCAGGAAATCGACGGACGCTTCGTCCTCCGCCGTGCTCTGATCGACGGAGAGCACGACAAGCCCGCGTCGATGCAGATGATCGACGACCTCGTCTTGCGTGTCGGCGTTCTCGTATCCGGACAATTCCTCCCCGGAGAGATCGCGCGCTGTGTACGCGTATCGCGGCATTGCGAATTGACATCCCCCGATTGTGCGGAATGCACCTGGGCTTCAGATGTCGTGATCGGCCGGCCGCGGGGCGGGCTTGAGTCGCAAGATGCCCGCTAGCAGTGGTCCAGAGCGACCCGGCGGACTTCCTCGGCGGAGGTGATGCCCGCGCGGACGAGCGAGACGCCGGCCGCGGTGAGCGTGACGAACCCGTCCGCAATGGCGGCGCCGTACAGTGCCTGCGTCGGCGCGCCGCTCGCGATCAACTCGCGCAGGCGTGGGGTCACCTTGAGTACCTCGTGGATGGCGACGCGGCCCGAGTACCCGCGTCCCTTGCACGACGGGCATCCGGCCGGCGACTTCGACGGCATGGTCCGCGCTTCCTCCGGATCCACTCCAAGGGCGAGGAGATTCTCGACGTCACCGATCGCCGGCGTGGCGCACTCCTGGCACAAGCGGCGCACGAGGCGTTGCGCGAGAACCATCGTGAGACCGGACGCCACGAGGTAGCGCTCCACACCCATGTCGATGAGACGCGTGGCGGTGGTGATCGCATCGTTCGCGTGAATCGTCGAGAGCACGAAGTGCCCCGTGAGCGCGGCCCGCACGGCGATTTCCGCCGTCTCCTTGTCGCGGATTTCCCCGACCATGATGATGTCCGGGTCTTGCCGCAGGAACGACCGCAGCGCACGCGCAAACGTGAGCCCCGTCTTCTCCGACACCGGCACTTGGTTGATGCGCTCGATCACGTACTCGACGGGATCTTCCACGGTCATGATGTTCGACGAGTTGTCGGATAGCTCGTTGAGGGCGGAGTAGAGCGTCGTGCTCTTGCCGCTCCCGGTCGGACCGGAAACGAGGAACATGCCCCACGGCCGGTGAATCGTGCCCTGGATGAGGTCGTAGTTCTGGTCGCTGAATCCCAGCTTCTCGAGACGCATGTCCACCGCGCCCTTGTCGAGCAAACGCATCACGACCTTTTCGCCGTGCACCGTGGGACACACGGACACGCGCACGTCCACCTTGGACTTGGCCATGCGCACCGAAAAGCGACCGTCCTGCGGCACGCGCCTCTCGGCGATGTCCAGATCCGCGAGCACCTTGATGCGCGAGATGATCGCCGCGTGGAGCTTCTTCGACGGGCGCAGCGCGTCGTACAACATGCCGTCGATGCGATAGCGCACGACGACGGACGCGATGAGCGGTTCCAGGTGGATGTCGGTCGCGCGCTCTTGAATCGCCTTGTGCACAATCGAGTTCACGAGACGCACGATCGGCGCATCGTCGGCCGCGTTCCGCAGTTGCGAGACGTCGATGTCCTCGATGCGGTCCGTCGGTTCCGCGGAGACTTCCAGGTCGGCAAGCGCATCGTCCACGACGTCGGACGCCTTCGCGCCCTCGTACATGCGGTCGATCGCGTTCGAGATGTCCCTCTCGCGCCCCGCGAGCGGACGCACGACCCGCTGCGTGACGGCGGTGACGTCGTCGATCGCGACGAGATTCACCGGGTCCGACATCGCCACAGTGATCGTGTCGGCGTCCGCAGCGACCGCAAGCAGGTTATGGCGCCGCGCGAGGCTCTCCGGAACGAGCGCGAGCGCCGCGGGATCGATCGCCGCGACCATCGCCGCGGTGAAGACGCGGATGTTCAGCTGCTTCGCGAGGCCTTCGACAAGCTGGTCGTCGGTGATCAACTGCAAGTCGATGAGAGCCTCGCCCAGGCGCTTGCCCGTCTCCCGCTGGCTCTCGAGCGCACGCTGGAGTCCCTCGTCCGTGAGCAGGCCCATTTCCACGAGCACCGTCCCGAGGTACGACATCCATTGCCGTGCGTCGCCGGGGCCGTGTGTTGCTCGGAGGGCCATCCGCTGTTACCCGAGACTCGTCGCGCCGTACAAGCGCGTGAGGATGGCGTGCGGGCCGACGAGCAGAACCACGCACGCGGCCGGGGCAAGAAAGCACCCGAAGGGAAGCGGCGTGCGCAGCGAGCGGCGCGTGGCAAGCAGGATCGCCAGGCCGCACAGCGTGCCGATCAGACTGGCGAGGAAGAGCGAGAGCAGCACACCCGCCGCGCCGAGAACCACCCCGAGGACGGCCGCGAGCTTCACGTCGCCACCGCCCATGCCGTCGCGGCCGGTGATCTTGTAGTACCCGAACGCGAGCCCCCCGAGAAGGCCCGCGCCGAGAACGCATCCCGCGATCGCGTCGATCCACGTGACGGGGAGAACGGGAACGCTCGCGAGGCCGAGCAGGAATCCCGCGCCCGTCATCTCGTTCGGGATGATGTAGAACTGGAAGTCGGTGAACACGACGACAAGCATGATCGCGAGGAACGCGAAGGCCGCGAGCGCGGTCCACGTCACGTCGAAGCGCGTCACGCTGATCGCCGCGAGCACACCGGTGAGCGCCTCCACGAGCGCGTATCGCGGCGTGATGCGCACGCCGCAGTCCCGGCAGCGGCCGCGCAAAATGCAATACGAGAGGATCGGGACGTTGTCCCAGGGGCGCACGCGCGCGTTGCACGCGGGACAGTGGCTGGGTGGGTTCACCAGCGACTCCCCTCGTGGCAGTCGGTGAATGCAGACATTGAGGAAGCTGCCGACGATTACGCCGAACACGGCGGCGGCAGCGACGATTGGCCCCGGCATCGCTTCCAGGTTATCGGCGGTGGTGCGCGGCGGCTGAATGCGCGAGGCGGGCGGTTCTCCGAGAGCCTCCAGGTCGGCGAGGTCCGGGCGCGGGCTACCCGCCCAAGTACGCGCTGCGCACCTCAGGACTCGCCAGCAACGCCGACGCACGGTCGTGGGTGACCACGCGTCCCGTCTCCAACACGTACCCGTCGTGCGCGATAGACAACGCCATGTGCGCGTT
>CAZEPH010000356.1:0-3441 GCA_964514075.1 uncultured bacterium
ATGCGCTCGCCGCCGCGTTCGGAGACGTGCTCGTTGCCATCGACTTCGTGGAGGCCGACGCCCCCCCCGCCAGCGCTGCGCCGCCTGCAGCCGGCCCGCCACCGGGCCTCGAGATGGGATCGGGCGTCCGCCCGCACGGCGCCGACCCGTGGGCGAGCCGCGCGACGCTGCCCGGCGTCAAGCACGTGATCGCCGTGGCAAGCGGGAAGGGCGGGGTGGGCAAGTCCACCGTCGCCGTGAACCTCGCGCTTGCGCTCATGCAGAGCGGACTCGAGACGGGCCTGCTCGATTTGGACGTATACGGTCCGAGCATCCCGACGATGCTCGGCATCGACGAGACGCCGGAGGTGGAAGGCGAGGACACGATCCTCCCGATTCCGCACGCCGGCCTGAAGGTGATGTCCATCGGATTCCTGCTCGGCGACGACGCTCCCGTGATCTGGCGCGGCCCGATGGTGATGCAACTCGTGATGCAGTTCCTGCGCAAGGTGAAGTGGGCGCCCCTGGACGTTCTCGTGATCGACCTACCGCCGGGGACCGGCGACACGCAGCTCACGCTCGTGCAGAACGTGCCGCTCGACGGAGCGATCGTCGTGACCACGCCGTCGGACGTCGCGCTGATCGACGTACGCCGCGCGATGAGCATGTTCGCGAAGGTGGAGACGCGGATCATCGGTGTGGTCGAGAACATGTCCGCGTTCGTCTGCCCGCACTGCAGTGAGACGTCCTACGTCTTCAGCCGCGGCGGAGGCGAGCGTGTGGCGCGCGAGGTCGGCGTGCCCTTCCTCGGGGAGATTCCGCTCCACGGTAGCATTCGCGCGGGAGGGGACGAGGGGCGCCCCGTCATGCTGTCCCGCCCCGAGAGCGACGTAGCCGCGCCGTTCGCGCGTCTCGCCGAGCACGTGCGCGGCGTGCTAGATCACGCCCGCCGTTCGTAGCGCCGCGCGCTCGTCCGCGGACACGCCCGCCCACTGCAAGACGCGCGTCGTGTGCGCGGACAACCGCGGCACCCTGCCGCGCCGCGCGTGTCCGAGCGCTTCCTCGATCGACAGCACCGGCGTGACGCACGCGTCGACGCGCGCGAACACCGCCTCCCACTGCGCGAGCGTCTTCGCGCGGATGCGCCCCGCGATTTCCTCACGCGTTCGCCGTGCGCCCGCCTCGTACGCGAAGCGCGGGCGATCCGCGGCGTCGGCGAGACCGATCGCGCGCAGGAACGCGCGCCAGAACTTCGGTTCGATCGACCCCACCGCGAGAAAGCGTGCGTCGCGCGTCGCGTAGAGCCCGTAGCAGGGCGAGGCGCCCGTGAGTAGCTGCGTCCACTGCCCTTCGAGCGGGAGACGATCCACGATCGGCGCGCCCGGGACCGAGGCCAAGCGGCGGCACGCCTCGAGCATCGAGATGTCGAGCGCGGCGCCGCGCCCCGTGCGTTCGCGCTCATAGAGTGCGGCGACGATCGCGGTGGAGGCGCTCTGTCCGCCGGCCACCATGTCGGCCAGCGGGATCGTGGGCGGACCCGGCGCACGTCCGGGAACCAGCGCCGGATCGAGCAACCCGGAGAGCGAGAGGATGTTGATGTCGTGCGCGCCGTTGTTCGCTCTCCGGCCCCGTTGCCCGAAGGCGGTGATCGCGCAGTGAATCAGGCGCGGTCGTCCGCGGCGCAGCCGTGCCGCGTGCACGCCGAGACGGCGCGCGGTCTGCGGGCGAAAGCTCTCCACCACGACGTCGGCGCGATCCAGGAGACGCAGGAGCACGGGGCGGGCGCGGCGTGTGCGCAGGTCGAGCGTGAGAGATTCCTTTCCGGCGTTCAGGGCGCGAAACAACACGCCGTCGCCGTCTGCGACGGGTTCGACGCCGCGCAGCGGGTCGCCGCCGAGCGGATCTTCCACCTTGATGACGCGCGCGCCGAGATCGCGCAGCGCCGCGGTGCAGTACGAGCCGGGAAGAAGTCGTGTGAGGTCGAGGACGAGGATGCCTCGCAAGGGAGCGCGCACGCGCGCACCGTAGCGAGCGAGTGTGGGAGCGTCAACGCACGACGCGCACGATGCGCGTGCGAAGGATCGCCGGGCGACCCGGGACGAGCGCCGACGCGACGTACACGCCGCTCGGGACGTCGCGATCGCGCATATCGCGTCCGTCCCATGCCACGATCCACGCGCCGCGCGCGTCGCGCCACGCGGGCGTGCGGATCTCGCGCACCAGGGCGCCGCGCACGTCGGAAATCCACAGACGCGCTGGCGCCTGGGGTGCATCCAGCGTGAGGCGCACGCCGGCGCGCGCGACGCTCGGGGCGGCGAGGAGACGCGTCCGCGTCGCGCCGGCGAATGGATCGCCCGGAGCGCGCACGCCCGCGGTCGCGTCGATCACGCGCAAGAACACGGGCTCGGCGCCGACCGGCACGCTGACGGCTCCGTCGTGAGCGGCCACGGACTGCCGCACGGCGTCCGCGTCGGTGAGTCCTGACTGCGTGACGATGTGCACGAGTACCGCGCCGTTGCCCTCCACTGGTAACGTGACGAGGCGCGGGGTGGCGCCCGGGCTCCACGCGATGTACACGCTGGAATCCCCGACGGCGAAGCGGTAGAGGAACACGCCGCTCGTGTCCGTCGCGCTGGCTGTGGAGAGATCCGTCGCGTCCGTGAAGCCACCCACTTCCTGCGCGAAGAGTTCGTACGTGTAGAACGCCGGTTTGAGCACGAGCGAGTCGGGATACGTCTCCCATCGGACGAGCGGCATGACCGTCCACGGCGATGCATCCCAGCGCGTGCCGGGCGCCGGCGGCAAGAACGCCCACGTGTACCGTTCGATGCCGTTGCTGAAGGCCTGCGCGAATTGCTGTACCACGCATGCTGCGTTGAGCGCGTCGCTGTACGGCGCGCCGTCGGAGCCCGATGGGCCGGCCGCTTCCAAGGACCAGATGGGCGCATCCGGTTTCGCCGCCACCGACCGAACCCACTCCACCTTCGCGGGGATGATCGGACGCGACTCGTACGAGTGCATGTCGATGACGTCGTAGAGCACGCTCCCGAGAAGCGTACGCGCATGTTGCACGCCCGCGCCTCCCAGCGCACAGTCGTCGGGCGGCTGCCCCGACATGTAGCACGCCGCGCCCGCGCCGACCGTGTTGCTCGCGAGTCCGATCAGGATGATGCGCGCGTCGTCCTGCACCTGGTGAATCGCGCGCGACGCGAGTCCCAGCGTGGTGAGGTACTCCTCCACCGTGCCGCCCCACGTGGCGCCCCATTCCTGTTCGATGTGCCAGTGCGTGATCGGTGCGAGCAGGCCCGGCGCGTCGGCGAAGCCGTCGAAGTCGTAGCGCTCGACGACGGTTCCCACCCAGGCCTTGTACGCGGTCGTGTCCGCTGGCGGCAGCGACAAGGAATCGTTGGGCGCGAGGTTCGCGAACGGGCCGGTGCTCACCAGGATCCGGTAGTCGGAAGG
>CAZEPH010000357.1:0-3434 GCA_964514075.1 uncultured bacterium
GACGGTGATCGAGGTGGGCGTCGACGTGCCGAATGCGACGATCATGGTCGTCGAGCATCCCGAGCGGTACGGCCTGTCGCAGCTGCACCAGCTTCGCGGGCGCGTGGGACGCGGTGCGGGGCGATCGTACTTCGTGCTGCTCGCCGACGACGCGCTCGCGCCCGAGGCGCGCGAGCGCCTGCAGGTGCTCGTCGACACGCGCGACGGATTCCGCGTGGCGGAGGAGGATCTGCGGCGGCGCGGGCCCGGCGAGTTGCTCGGCACGCGCCAGCACGGCGTGCCGCAGTTGCGTGCGGCGAATCTCTTCACCGATACTCATCTTCTCACCGCCGCACGCGACGACGCGGATGCGCTGCTGCGTGACGACCCGGACCTCGCGGCGCATCCAACGCTTCGCGCCGCACTCGACGCCTGGTTCGGCGATGCGGAGAAGCTTCTCGCCAGCGGTTAGAGGGAGATCACCGAATGACCACATACGCGCACGACGATCCCAGCATCGTCAATCGCTTCTTCGTCGACGGGCGCGTGCCGCGCTTTCCCGCGCGCCTCGCGCGCCGCGAGATGGTGCTGCGCGAAATCCTGCGGCGTCTGCCGCTAGCGGACGCGGTCGCGGAGCGCGACCTCAACGACCTCATCGAGCCCCTGCACACCGACTACTGCGCCGTGCGGCGCGCCTTCGTCGACATGGGGTACATGACCCGCGACGGCGGCGTCTACCGTCTCACCGCCAGCGGGCGCGAGGTGCGCGCGGGCGAGTAGCCACAGCGCGACACCGGCCGCGACCACGACGCACCCTTCGACGAGCAGAATGCTGGCCGCGCTCACTCGCACGGCCAGCACCCCCACGCCCGCCGCGGCCAGCAGGAACGCGCTCTTGACGATGACGTCGCGCGCGGCGAACACGCGGGCGCGCACGTCCGCGGGCACGTCGCGCTGCAGGATCGTGTCGGAACCGACGAGTAACGGCGCGGCGCCCAGCCCCGCCGCGACCGCCGCGATCGCGAGCGCGGAGATGGACTGCACGAGCGCCAGCGCGGCGATCGCCGCCCCGGAGAGCGCAAGGCCGAACGCGCACGTGCGCCACTCGGAGCGCACGTGCCCGAAGCGCGCGAGACACGCGGCGCCCACAATGGCGCCGCCGGCGAGCGCGGCGATCAGGAAGCCCGTGGCACGCGTCGGCGCATCCGTGATGCGTGCAACGGCGGGCGGCGCGAGCACGAACAAACTCGCACCGATCACGTACAGCACAGCGAAGAGAGCCACCGCGACGCGCGCGCCGCGGCGCGTGCGCAACGTGCGCACGCCTTCGGCGATGTCGGCCATCACGTGCGTCGCCCGGCGTGTGACGCGCGCCGGAGCGGGACGCGCACGCATCGCGGACATCGCACACACGGACAGCCCGTACGACACCGCATCCAGATAGAACCCCCACGCAAATCCGGCGGCCTGGATGATCGCGCCGCCCGCGGCGGTGCCCAGAATCGTCGCAACGATGTTGCCCGAGGTGGTGGCGGCGTTCGCGTGCGTGAGGTGCTCCGTCGGGACGAGTTCCGGGAGAATCGCCGCGCGCGCCGGCAGGAAGAACACGTTGATCGTATACAAGACGAAGATCACGCACAGCGCGGCGGGCAATCCGCCGCCGAGCGTTTGCGTGAGCGGAACGAGCAACACGAGTCCGGCGCGGAGACTGTCGCACACGATGAGCACGGTCCTCTTGGGCCATCGGTCCACGAGAGAGCCCGCGAGCCCGGCGAAGAGAATCACCGGCAACGTGGTGGTGAGGGCGACCACCGAGAGCCGCATCGACGCAAGCGGTCCCGTCAGCCCGCCCTGCGTGGATGCGAGAAGGGCGACGAGTGCGAGGTAATGCAACCGGTCGCCGAGCAGCGACACGCACTGTCCCGCACACAGGAAGAGGAAGTCGCGATTGCGGCGGAGCGCGCTCACGAAAGCGACGAGGAGATCGCACCCACCGCGGGAACGGCGACGGCGTGTTCCGCGACAGTCTCGCCCGCGACACGAGCGTACACGTGTTCGACGCGATCGGTGACGGCGCGCCAGTCGTAGCGCAGCGCCGTGCGGCGTCCCTCGCGCGCAAGCCGCGCGCGCAAGCCGGGATCGCTCAGCGCGGCTTCGATCGCGTGCGCCAGCGTGGGTGCATCGCCCGGCGGCGTGAGCAACCCGTCGCGCCCGTGCGTGACGACGCTCCGGTACCCGTCGATGTCCGATGCAACGAGAGCGCGCCCGCTGGACATCGCTTCGAGCAGCACGATCCCGAAGCTTTCGTTGCCCAGAGCGGGGCTGACGACGACGTCCGCCGCGGCGTAATAGTGCGGCAATTGCGCCGCGTCCACCGCACCGGTGAAACGCACGACGCCGGCGGGCAGCGCGCGGGCGTGCCGGCGCAGCGAAGCCGCCAGCGGCCCGTGCCCGGCCACGACCAACCGCGCCTCGGGGACGGCCCGGCGCACGCGCACCATCGCGTCGAGCAGCACGTGCACGCCCTTGCGCGGGTCGAGGCGCCCGACGAAGAGCACCGTCGGCGCGTCACCGCGCAACGACGCATGCGGCGCGACATCGGGGTGAAAGCGCGCCGTCTCCACGCCGTTGGGAACGATTTCGTAGTCGCCGGGCACGTAGCGCTCGACCAGCGCGCGTGCCGCGCTGGACACCGCGATGCGCGCGGAAAGGCGCCGCGCGTGCACGCGCAGCGCGCGCGCGAACATCGCGTACCCGTTGTTCTTCGGCGCGCACGCGTGGAACGTGCCCACGACCGGGCATCGCGCCAGGCGAACCGCCAGCAGGCCGAGCACTGGCGCGTACGGCTCGTGCACGTGCAGCACGTCGAAGTCCGCGCGATCCAACACGCGTTTGAGCGCAAACGGCAGGTCCGCGCTCAGCGTGAGGTCGCAGAACGCACCGTTGTGTGGCACCAGGTACGTGCGGCTGAGTCGATACACGCCCGCCTCACGCGGGCCCTCGTTGGGATAGTGTCCCGTGATGATCGTCACGTCATGCCCGCGCGTGCGCATGTGCCGAGCGAGAGCCGCGACGTGTTCACTCACGCCGCCGTAGCGCGGATAGTAGGAATGCGTGACGACGCCAATTCTCACGAAGCGCGCCGCACGGAGACCGAGGGAGTGTCGCGCACGGCCGGCGCGAACGTGGGAGCTTCGTCCTCCCACAATGGACGGAACATGCACCACTGATCCAGATGCCAGCGAATGTGTCGCTCCTGCGCCGCGCGCAACGCGTCATCCAGCTCGTCCACCGTGTGCCGCCCGGGCTCCCAGCCGCCGATCGGCGGTTCCCATCGCATCGTGAATCGCACGCCGCCCGTTCGCGCCATCGTGCCGTAGAGGAGGAGCGACCCGGTGCGATGCGCGAGCCGCGCCGCACCGAGGCCCAACGTCGCGCGCCGGCCGAACAACTCG
>CAZEPH010000358.1:0-3431 GCA_964514075.1 uncultured bacterium
ACAGGATCTCCACGCACTCACGCTCGCGCTCGTGGCGCTCCACGCGGCGATGTCCGCGCGCACGGTCGCAGCCACGCTGGCGTTTGCGGCCGCCCTGCTCTGCAAGGAGACGGCGATCGTCGTGCCGTGCGTTGCGCTCGTCGTCGCCGCGGAGCGCGGCGAGCGCGCGAGCGCGCGCGTGCGGCGCGTCGGGCCGCTCCTCGCCGTCGCGATGGCGTGGTGCGTCTTCACGGTATTCGTCGTCCCGCGCGCCGCCGGCGCGCCCGCCGGCGCACCCGTCTTGGACATCTCGATGACGCCGTCTGCGATGCTCTCCTCCGCGCGCTGGAGCACGCTCGCCGTGCTCAACGCCGACACGGGCGTGACGTGGCCGACCGATCCCGCGGTTCACCTGCGACTCGTCCTGGGGTGCGCGTGCGCCGGTGCCGCGTGGGCGCTCGCGCGTCGCCGGCCCGCAACTCCGGCCCGCTCGCGCGTTCTCGTGCACGCCGGTGCGGCGTGGGCGATCGTCTCGCTCCTCCCGCTCGTGCTCGTGGGGCATCGCTGGAGCACCTATCTCACCGTGATGATGGGCGCGGGCGTGGCGGTCGCGCTGGCCGGAGCGCTCGCGACGCGCCCTGTGCTCGCGACCGGGGTCCTCGCGTGGTTCGTCGTGAGCGGTCCACTCGCGGATGCGCGAACGGGTGGGCCCGAGGAGCACGCGCTTCACACGTTTTGGTCCGCGCCGCGACTCGAGCGCGTGGGACGCTTCACGCGTTCGCTGCGCGCGGACCTGCTGCGCGTGCGGCCGACGCTCGCGCCGGGAACGACCGTACTGCTCGATCAAACGCCGCGGCTCGCGCTGTTCGCTCTCCACGGATCGGACGCACTGCGGACGTTCTATCGCGATCCGACGCTGCAGATGGAGTTCCTCCACACGGGAGCGTGGCGCGACGCACCGGACGACGCGGTGGTCTTCCTAGAGTACACGCCGGACACACACACGTGGCACGAGGTGAGCCGCGCCTTCGTGTCGCTCCGCGAACAGGCGGAGCGCGCGATGCTGGCGCAGGAGACGGCGCGGGCGGAGACCCTTCTGTCCGCGCTGATGCGCGCGCCGGAGCGGCGCATCATGGGATCGCAGTGGCAGAGCGACATGCTCTCCGCGCAAGGATTCCTCGCCCGCACCCGGCATGCGTACGACGACGCGGAGTCGTTGTACGCAGCGTCGTGCGTGCTCACACCGAACAACGGAGACCTGTGGGCCGCGCGGGGTGCAGCGTTGCTGGAGGCGCGGCGCCCGGTGGACGCGGCGCACGTACTGCATCGTGCGGTGGAACTGTCTCCGGGAAACGCGGACGCGGAGTTCCTTCTCGGCTGCGCTCTACTCCGCATACCCGAGGCGGACGTGCGCACGGCGCGCGCATGGATCCGCCGGGCGCTCGACTCCGGATTACGGGACCCGAACCGGCGCGTTGCGGCCGGAGTGCTCGGCGACGGCGCTCCCTAGTTCTTTTTCAGCTCCAAGAGCCGCGCCGCGATGACGAGGCGCTGGATCTCGCTCGTCCCTTCGAACAACTCTGCGACGCGTGCATCGCGGTAGTAGCGTTCCACGGGATAGTCCGCGATGAACCCGTAGCCGCCGTGGATCTGCCCCGCGCGGTGCGTGATGCGCGTCGCGGACTCCGTCGCGTACAACTTGGCCTGCGCCGCTTCCAGGGTGACGGGGCGTCCCGCGTCCTTGAGCCACGCGGCGCGCATGACGAGCGCACGCGACGCGGTGAGCCAGGCGCGCATGTCGGCGATCATCGTGCGAATGGCTTGGAAGCGCACGATGGGTCCGCCGAACGCCTCGCGTTTCTGCGCGTAGCTGACGCCCGCCTCGAAGGCAGCGGTCGCGATGCCGACCGCTTGCGAGCCCACGCCGATGCGCCCGCCGTCGAGCGTGGACATCGCGATCTTGAAGCCGTCGCCCACCGCGCCCATGATCGACGACGCCGGCGCGCGCACGTCGGAGAAGATCAACTCCGTCGTGGGCGAGCACATGATGCCCATCTTCTTCTCGATGGTCCCGACGGAGATGCCCGGCGTCGCCATGTCCAGGAGGAAGGCCGTCATGCCGCGCGGCCCCTGCGCGCGATCGGTCGCGGCATAGCAGATGACGAAGTCGGCCACGCTGCCGTTCGTAATGAACACCTTTGTGCCGTTCAGCACGTAGCCACCGGCTCCGTCGGGAGTTGCGATCGTCTCGACGTGTCCCGCATCGGAGCCAGCCCCCGGTTCGGAGAGGCCGAAGCATCCGATCAACTTCCCCGTGGCGAGTCCGGGAAGGTAGCGCGTGCGATGGTCGCTCGTGCCGTACTTGACGATCGCCGGCGCGACGAGGGAGTTGTGCAATCCCACGTTCATGCTGACGCCCATGCTCGCACGCGCGATCTCCGCGGACACGAGCGTATAGCAGACGTAGCCGAGGCCGGTGCCGCCGAATTCCTCTGGCGTGGTGAGGCCGAGGAAGCCCAACTCGCCCATCTCGCGCACGAGGTCACGCGGAAACTCCGCGGAGTCCTCGAGCGCGGCCGCGCGCGGCGCGATTTCGCGTTCAGCGAAGTCACGCGCGAGGTCGCGGATCTGCTCTTGCTCGGGCGTGAGCGTCAGGGTGAAGGGCATGATGGAGGGTATCGGCAGCCGCGCGCTAGTTCCGCTGCAGGTTCTCCACGATCATCGCAATCCCCTGCCCTCCGCCGATGCACGCACTCACCACCCCGTAGCGCCCGCCGCGGCGCCGCAGTTCGTGCATGATCGTGAGCAGGAGCCGCGTGCCCGTCGCCGCGAGCGGGTGACCGATCGCGATCGCGCCGCCGTTCACGTTCGTCTTCTCGCGCGGAAGGCCGAGGTCCTTCTCCACCGCGAGGTACTGCGCCGCGAACGCTTCGTTCACCTCGATCAAGTCCATGTCGGCGAGCGTGAGTTGTGCGCGGCGCAGCGCCTCGCGAATCGCGGGCACGGGGCCGATGCCCATCACGTCCGGCGGCACGCCGACGCTGCACGACGTGACGACGCGCGCCATCGGCTTCCACCCGCGCTCCGCCGCGCGCGCGGCGGTCGTCACGACGAGACACGCGGCGCCGTCGACGATGCCGCTCGCGTTTCCTCCGGTGACGAAGCCGTTGGGGTCGAACGCGGGCTTCAGTTTCGCGAGCGCCTCGTACGTCGTGTCGGGCTTGTAGTGATCGTCCGAGGCGAACATCACCGTTTCCTTGCCGCGCTTCACCGGCACCGGCGCAATTTCCTCTGCGTGTTTGCCCGCGGCCGCCGCTTCTCCCGCGACGCGGAAGCTGCGAATCGCGAATTCGTCCATCTCCTCGCGCGTGACGTTCATCTTGCGTGCGAGATTCTCCGCGGTGCCGGCCATGTAGTAGCCGCAGTACGAGTCGAGCAGGCTCGCCATGAGC
>CAZEPH010000359.1:0-3420 GCA_964514075.1 uncultured bacterium
CGTGGGCGGGCCGACGGGCGACACGGGGCTCACCGGACGCAAGATCATCGTCGATAGCTACGGCGGGATGGGCCGACACGGTGGCGGTGCGTTCAGCGGCAAGGACCCCACCAAGGTGGACCGCTCGGGGACGTACACCGCGCGGTATGTGGCGAAGAACATCGTGGCAGCAGAACTCGCTTCGCGCTGCGAGGTGCAGCTCGCATACGTGATCGGCGTGGCGGAGCCCGTGAGCGTGCGTGTCGACACGTTCGGCACGGGCACGATCCCCGACGCGGACATCACGCACCTCGTTCGGCATCACTTCGATCTGCGCGTCGCCGCGATGATCGAAAACTTGAAACTGCGGCGTCCGATCTACACGCCCACCGCGGCGTACGGTCACTTCGGACGCGAGGAAGAGGGATTCACCTGGGAAGTCTGCGACCGCGTCGCGGACCTGAAGCGCGGAGCCTAGCAGCTCAGAGAGGAGATCCATGGCAACGAAGACAATCGAACACGACGTGAAGAACATGGCGCTCGCCGACGAGGGCCGCCGCCGCATCGAATGGGCGGAGTCGAACA
Source organism: uncultured bacterium (assembly GCA_964514075.1). Taxonomy (GTDB): domain Bacteria; phylum Eisenbacteria; class RBG-16-71-46; order CAZEPH01; family CAZEPH01; genus CAZEPH01. The sequence continues at coordinate 565 of CAZEPH010000359.1, forward strand.
TGCCGGTGCTGCGCTCCATTCGCGAGCGCTTCGAGAAAGAGAAGCCGCTTCAGGGGCAGACGCTCGCCGCGTGTTTGCACGTGACGACGGAGACCGCAAACCTCGCGCGCACGCTTGCAGCGGGCGGTGCGCGCGTCATGCTCTGCGCGTCGAATCCTCTGTCGACGCAGGACGACGTGGCGGCGGCGCTCGTGCAGCATTACGGCGTGTCGACGTTCGCGATCAAGGGCGAAGACAACGAGACGTACTATCGCCACATCGACAGCGCGCTCGACGCGAAGCCCACGATCACCATGGATGACGGCGCGGACGTCGTCTCCCGCATTCACACGGAGAGGCGCGACGTGCTGCCGGGGATCATCGGCGGCACCGAGGAAACGACGACGGGCGTGATCCGTCTCCGGTCCCTCGCGGCGGCCGGGAAGCTCGGATACCCCGTGATCGCCGTGAACGACGCGCTCACGAAGCACATGTTCGACAACCGCTACGGCACGGGGCAGTCCACGATGGACGGTATCATTCGCGCGACGAACGTGCTGCTCGCGGGCGCGACGGTCGTCGTGAGCGGCTACGGCTGGTGCGGCCGCGGCGTCGCGTGGGGTGCGCGCGGCCTCGGCGCGCATGTGATCGTGACGGAAGTGGATCCGCGCAAGGCCATCGAAGCGGCGATGGACGGGTACCAGGTCATGCCGATCGCCGACGCCGCGCCGCGGGGCGACGTGTTCGTCACCGTGACAGGCAACATTCACGCCATCGGCGCCGAGCACTTCGCGAAGATGAAGGACGGCGCGATCGTGTCGAACTCCGGCCACTTCAACGTGGAGTTGGATCTGGAAGCGCTCGCGAAGATGGCGAAGGAGCGCCGCATGGTGCGCGAGTTCGTGGAGCAGTTCACGCTGCCAAGCGGCGCGCGCATCAACGTGCTCGCCGAAGGGCGTCTCATCAATCTCGCCGCCGCGGAAGGTCACCCCGCGATGGTGATGGACATGAGCTTTGCGAATCAGGCGCTGTGTTCCGAGTACTTGCTCAAGAACGCCGCGTCGCTCGAGAAGAACGTGTACGCGGTGCCCGAGGACATCGACCAGGGCATCTCGCGGCTCAAGCTCGCGACGATGGGCGTGAAGATCGACACGCTCACCGACGAGCAGGTGCGCTACCTCGCGTCGTGGGAGATGGGGACGTAGCCGTCGTCGCGATCACGCACGGCACTCCCTCGCGGGAGCGGACGCGCGCCCCCTCCCGCGCCATGATCGCGTCTCGTGCCGCGTGCACGGAGCGCGCGGAGGCTCACCGGAGGTGAATCGATGATCCCGATCGCGTTGCCCGACGCCGTGGCCATGGTTCTGTCGATCGTGTTCATGGCTCTAACCATTGTGATCTCGGCGCGACTCGTCCTGGGCCTGCGCTGGACGCCGTACGCGCACGCGCTGACGATCGCCGCTGTCTCGAATCTCCTCGGGAAGCTGTTCGTCTCCGTGCTGCACTGGCCGGCGGCCGTGTCGTACTCGCTTCCGACGCTCGCGTTTCTCGTTTTGTCGGCGGTGTTCTTCAAGCCGAGGGTGCGGAGACTCCTCGTGTACTGGCTCTTCGGCTTCGCCCTCTACCTCGTGATCCACGTGCTCATCACGACGCTCTTCGGGTGGACGTTCATGTTCCCGTTCTGGACGCCGACGCTTCTCGGGTAACGGAACCGCTTCCGTCGCGAGCGACACCGCCCGCGCTCGTGACCAGAAGTCGAGGGCGGCGGGCGCCGTGTGACTACCTTGCGCGAGCGGCGGGCCGCGCGGAGTGTGTCGCCCGCGCGATCACCACCGTGCGCCCGCTGCCGCACGGGATCGCGCAGCGACCGCATGTATCTCTCGGCTCCAGAGATCGTGCGCGTGTGCTGAATGTGCGCTCGCCGGAGAGTCCGTGGTCACTGCCCAGCCGGTCGGTGCGGTGCGTCCGACCTTCTGGAAGGGAGTTGGCATGTTTCGTCCGCCAATGCGACCTACGTTCCCGGCCGACGAGAACACCGGCCATCCTCATCTCTTCACGCGCTGCGGCTGCGCGTGTGGAACGGAGGCACGATATGAACTGTCGCTCTGCCCAACGGATCACCTGCACGGTTCTGCTCGTTCTGACGTGCGCGACGCTGCTTTTCGCGACGGTCGCCGACGCGAAGAGCGGGAACATGAATCCGGGGATCGCCCCGCTCAACTCGCGACCTCACGGCAAGTCGTACGGCGAGTGGGCGACGGCGCTTCATCAGTGGTTCTTTTCAATACCGATGGAGTCAAACCCGGTCCTGGATGCGACCGGCGCGTTCATGGACCAGGGGCAATCAGGTTCCGTGTGGTTCATTGCCGCACATGCGAACGGTGGGGAGTGGACGCGAACGACGCACGTTCAGAACGGCCTGAGCATCTTTCTGTACGTCGCCGGGAACTTCTGCTGTGCAGCGACCGACGGGGTCGACACCGAGGCCGAACTCCGGGCGTGCGCGGCCGCCCCGCTTCCATTGGTCGAGAGCATCACGTGTGAGATCGACGGCGTGGCGGTGCAGATGATGGAGGCGTACAGGGTCTCTTCGCCGAGTCTGTTCTCGGTCTCCGTACCCGAGAGCAACATGTTCGATTTCTGGTTCGGCTTCCTCGGTGATTTCGCGGCGGGCACCTACGACAAGATGATCGCCGACGGATGGTACCTCATGATCAACCCGCTCCCGCCCGGTGTGCACACGATTCACATGACGGCCGATGCACCGGCGTTTCCGTTCCACGAGGACGAGATGATCACCCTCACGGTGGACGCGGGGAAGAGCGGGCCGTCTCTCACGCCATCACAGGTTCCGGCGACCTGGGGCGGAATCAAGGC
>CAZEPH010000360.1:0-3403 GCA_964514075.1 uncultured bacterium
GGTCGCATGGCCCGCGGCGCGGACGGCGACGACGGGTGCCACGCGCGGCGGCGACGCGTTCGAGGACGTCTACCGCTCGTCGCTCCTCAACTACGACAGCGGTCGGGAGTGGCGCCTCGCCGACGATCCCGCGGTCCCGATGGGCGCGTTCGCGGGCGACTCCTTCGCCTCGTCGGGCGGCAATCCGTGGCTGCGCGTGAGCATTCGTGACGCCGGAATGTACCGCGTGGGCGTGACGGAACTCGCCGCCGCGGGACTCACCAGCGCGGACATCGCGTCGATCGATCCCGCGAGCCTGCGCGTGTACACGGGTGGCGGGCGCACCATCGACCCGGACGCGATCCCGGAGGACGGCGCCTGGATGACGCAAGTGGCCGCGAGCGTGGTCGACGGCGGAACGAGCGGCCGCTTCGATTCGAGCGACTACGTGGCCTTCTGGGCTTGGGGGACGCATGGCAACGAGCGGGACTTCGATCCCGCGGGCGACGACGTGTGGTTCGATCACCCGTATGCGGACGCGAACGCGTTCTGGATCACGTGGGGCGGAACCTTCTCCGAACCGGTCCGGCGCGCGGTCGTCGCACCGAGCGACGAATCGCCGAACGCGCCGGTCGCGTCCACGTTCACGTGGCGCATCCATGCCGAGGAGAATCGCCGCTACGACCCCGAGCTCACGCGCTACACGCCGGGCTACGGGAAATTCGGCTACCGCTGGGAACGGTGGTGGTGGGAATCGCTGAGCGAAGGGAGTTCGCCGATCTTCTTCGTGTCCGCGCTCCCGAACATCGACGCGACGAAGGCCACTCGCCTGCGCGCGCGCATGTGGGGCTTGAGTTCCACGCGCGTCTTCTGCGTACCCGAACACACAGTGGAGATTCTCGCGAACGGCCGCCGCGCCGGGTACGCGTCGTGGTACGGACAGGTCGCGTGCGACATCGACAGCACGGGATTCTGGGGTGCGCCGCAAGAAACGCTCATCTTCCGCGCCGTCCCCGTGATCGACAGCTTGAAGTACTGCGATCCGTCACGACCGAACGAGGTGAACCGGGCGAAGCAGGACGTACAGTACCTCGCCTGGTACGAGTTGGAATACCAGCGCACGTTCACCGCGACGAACGACGAGTTGCGATTCACCGCTCCGGCCGGCGCCGGCGCACAACGGTTCGTGCTCACCGGATTCACGCCGGGCGCGGTGATTCGTGTGTTCGACGTCACGTATCCCGCGACGCCGCGCGAGGTGCGCGGCGTGACGGCGCGCCGCGCGGGGGAGGAGTCCGCGTCGATCGTGGTGCAGGACACACTCGGCGCGTACGCGCGGCGCTACATCGCAGTCGCCGAGAACCGTCTGACGGCCGTGACACCGCAGCGATCCCACATCACCACAACGGACCTGCGGAGTCCGTTGCGTCGCGCGGACTACCTGTTGATCGCGCACCCGTCGCTCCTGGGCACGGCGCAGGCTCTCGCTGCACATCGGACGGGCCGCGTTCCCAACGTTCCCAACGCCGTCACCATGGTCGTGGACGTCACCGATATCTACGATCAGTTCGGGTGGGGCGTCATCGACCCCGCTGCGATTCGCAACTTCATCGTGCACGCATACCGCACATGGGCACGGAACCCGGAGACGGGCGGCGCGCCCAGCTACGTCATCTTGGTGGGCGATGCAAGTTGGGATTACCGCAATTACCTGCGATCGGTGGACGGCTCGAAGAGCTTCATCCCGGGCTATGTCGGCAACGGCTCGACGGGCTTCACGGACAACGTGCTCTCGGACATCTGGTACGTGGACGACGATCCGTCCGCGTTCGGCGGGTTGCCGGACCTGTACGTCGGCCGGTTGCCGATTCGTTCGGATGCGCAAGGTCTGGTCATGGTCAATCAGAAGCTGATTCCCTTCGAGACCAACCCAGAATACGGCGAGTGGCGCAACACGTTCCTCTACGTCGCGGACGATCAGTACGCGGGCTGTACGGTCGTGGGCGGTCGGCTCGTTCCGCAGGCGGACGGCATCGGCTGGGCGCACACGTCGCAGAGCGAAGACCTGGCGAACAACCATCTGCCGGTGTCGTTCGACGTCACGAAGATCTACGGAGCCGAGTACGCGTTCTCGTCGGGCCAGTGCGTCAAGCGAACCGGCCACGACGATCTCATCCGCGCGCTCAACGACGGCGTTGCGGGGTTCAACTACGTCGGACACGGGTGGTGGGACGTCCTCGGGCACGAGCAGTACATGCGCATCGCGGACGTGCCGTCGCTCGTGAACGGCCGGCGCTTGTTCGTCTTCATCGCTGCCTCGTGTGCGGTGGGCAAGTTCGATGAGCCCGGCACCGAAGGGATCAGCGAGACGATGGTGAAGATGGGCGGCGGCGGCGCGATCGCCACGTTCAGCGCGACGGATCTCGCGTTCAGCTTCTCGAACGCGGCCCTGGCGGCGACGTTGTTCGATCAGCTCTTTCCGAGCCGATCGGTCAGCAACATGACGACCTTCGGTTCGGCAGCGGTGTCTGCCGCCTTGCGGAGCAGCAACGCCGATCAATACGCCGTGCTCGGTGACCCGGCGGTGGATCCCGGCGCTCCCGCGCGCGGCGTGTCGCTGGATGCCCCGAGCGGTGGGTTCTCCTTCTCGCAGGGGCAACTCGCGGAACTGAGCGGATCGGTTCTTGGCGCGGATCACACGACGCTCGACCCCGCGTTCACCGGCGTCGCAGACGTGCAGGTGTGGGGCGCAAGCAAACGCACGGACATCGACGGCAATCCGTTCTCCAACACAGATGCGTTCGTCGACTACGGACCGGTCATTTTTCGGGGCGAAGTCCCCATCACGAACGGTCGCTTCACCGCGCGGTTCGTCGTTCCGGCCGACTCAGCGATCCTGGGGACGACAGGCCGGGTGCGCGCGTACGTGAGCGCCGGTGCGGGTGGTGCGGGCCGCGACGGCGTCGCCGCCGCGACGGGTGTGGACATCGCGCAAGGCATCATCGCTGCGGATGACTCCCTCGACGCGCTGAGTCTTGAGTTTCCGGGCGGCTCCACCGTCGTCGCGCCCGACGCGGAGTTGATGGTGCGCGTGCGGGACGAACACGGCGTGAACCTCACGGGGCTCCCGGGCAGCCAGATCAACCTGGTGCTGGACGGAACGACCTACGACTTGACCCAGGACTTCACGTACGACGCCGGCAGCTACACATCGGGGGTCGTGCGCTTCACGCTCCCCTCCCTGCGCCTGGGGCCGCACACGGTGCAGGTGGCTGCGTCGGACGCGTACGGCAACCGGGCGCTTTATCCGGCGAGTCTTACGCCGCTCCGGTTTCAGGTGGGCGAGGGCGGGCGCATCGCGCTTCGCCAGGTCATGTCGTACAGCACTCCGCAGTCCGCTGGAGCGCAGATCATTTGCGCATTC
>CAZEPH010000361.1:0-3399 GCA_964514075.1 uncultured bacterium
CGGCTACCTCACCGAGAAGCCAACTCTGGGTCGCGTTCCCGTCCTAGGATGTAACGACCTTAGCATCCTGAGGTTCAAGGGCCTCGCCGACAGCATCATCTTCCTCGGAAAAGGGATGTACAACGTCCTCGACGCCCACCTCTTTGAGACGGTCTCCGTCATCAAAGCGCAGGTTGACTGGGTGGAGGACAAACTCTCGGGGCTATCGTACGGGCCCGCGGTGGACACGCTTCCACCTGGTGAACTCAGCAAGCCCGGGCTGTGGTGCTTCGAAATGGGCGCGCCATTTGCCTCCCGCGGGCAAGGGTACACGGACACGCTGCACGCCTACCGCGCCATCACGTGCATGAGTGAGGCGATCTCTCAAGGCGTCGAGCGCATGGCGTGGGAGTATTCGGCTCCGCGTGCCGGACAGATCTTCCACGAGCCGGAGTTCGTGAACATCGCGCTCGTGGACTCGATCGCCGTCAACGACACCACGGGCATCGTGTACTCGAATCTGACGAAGCCCGGCTACGAAGCCTACCGGATGCTCGCGAAACGCGTCGGGGATGCCGTCACGGTGAGCGACCTGAGCATGCGCGGGACCGCGCGGGACGTCGACGCGGTCTTTCACATGAACATCCAGACGGCAGGCGGCAAGGTCGTTGATGTGTTCTGGACCGATCACGCACCACCAGACTCGCTCACGCCGAAGAAGGACTCGACGCTGGTGACCGTTCACAAGGGCACCTCGGCTCTCAGCGGCATTACCATCGTGCGCCCGCCGATAACGCGCGGAATCCAAGCGGACGCTGTCGTGCCTGACACAGTCAGCTACGGCGATTCCACACTGCAGTTCTGGGTCAGCGCGCGGCCGTGCATCGTCGAGGGATTGCAGGGAACAGTGCTCGCCATCGGCGAATCACACTCGGAAAGCGCGGCGCTGACGGGATTCCCGAACCCCTCCGGCCGACCCATTCTCTTCCGCTGGCCAGGGGCAACTGCGCAGGGCGAGTGGACAATGGAGGTATTCTCCGTGGATGGGCGGCGCCACCTCACGAGGAAGATCCCCGCAGCGCTCTCGATGGAAGCGGTGTGGGATCTGCGTGATCAACACAAGCACCTCGTTTCGGGCGGGATCTATCAGATCCGCTTGACGGGGCCGCTGGGTGAACACATGACACGAAGAGCGGTCGTCTTGAGATGAGCCGATCACGTCACACTCTCCTCACTCTCGTATGCGTTCTCTCCTGCGCCGCCTCCGCGGCGGCGCAGGAAGAGCGGTGGAGCGCGGAGTTCGCGCGCCGCGGCACCAACGAAAACGTGATCTGCGCGGTGGACTACAACGGCACGCTGATCATCGGCGGACAGTTCACTGAAGTGGGAAGCACGCCGGTCAATCACATCGCGCAGTGGAACGGTGCAACGTGGTCACCCTTGGGCGAGGGCACTGACGCTCCCGTGTATGCACTGGCCGTGTATCACGACAATTTGATCGCGGGTGGATTGTTCTCGTACGCAGGCGGCGAGATCTCTCCGGGTGTCGCGCAATGGAACGGCAGCGAGTGGGAGCCGTTTGCGGACGGTATCTACGGCGCGGTGTGGGATCTCCAGGTGTTGCGCGATACTCTCTACGCGGCGGGACGCTTCAGCACATACGCGTACGCGTACACACACGGCGTGACGTACTGGTCCGGCACGCAGTGGAAGCCCGTCGGCGATGGATTGCTGTTCTCGAGGATCGGTCAACAAGTCGAGGCTGTCGCGGCGTTTCAAGACAAGCTCGTCGTGGGCGGGACGTTCTCCGTCACGAGTTCTGGAGCAGTCATCAACAGTGTCGCGCAGTTTGGAGCGGGCAGGTGGAGCCAGGTTGGCCCTGGAGCGATTGGCGAAGTGAAAGGTCTTCAGGCGACGGACTCCACGCTCTTCGCTTGCGGAGCATTCTGCACGACAGATTACAGCGCATGCGGAGTGGGCAGCTGGAATGGGCTGCGTTGGGCGAACGTCGGTACGACTCCCTTTGATCACGAGGTGGAAGCAATTGGGAGATTCGATGGCCAGATTGTCGTGGGCGGCTACTTTGAGAATGTTGCCTATCACATCGCCTCCTGGGACGGAACGCAGTGGACGACGGTCGGCGGCGGCATCGACTACAACCACCTCGTGAACCGCGAGATCGTGCAGGTGATCTACGAATCGCAGTACGGCATGGTCACGGGTGGTCTGTTCAATTGGGCGGAGGGGCTCGATCTCTCGAACCTTGCGCTCTGGAACGGCGCGAACTGGAGTTCGTTCGGTCCGGGCCAGCCGCTCGGCTGGGATTGCTATGCGCTCGCGAGCTACAACGGCAGCGTGTATGCGGGCGGCGCGTTCACCTCCGTGGCGGGACAACACGTCTCCTACGTCGCGCGGTGGGACGGCACGCAGTGGTCCGAGCTCGGCGGCGGCACCTCGTACATCGTGCGCGCGCTGGCGCGCTACAACGACGACCTCGTGGTCGCGGGGGAATTTGTCAAGGCGGGCGACCTCACGGTGAACGGCATCGCGCGATGGAACGGGGCGGCGTGGCTCGGCGGCTTCGGCACGGGGATGAGCGCGCCGGTGCGCGCGGTGACGCAGTGGGGATCGTCACTCGTCGCGGGCGGAGACTTCACGACGGCGGGCGGTGTGGCATGCGCGCGCATCGCGCAGTGGACGGGAAGCGCGTGGCAACCGCTCGGCGCGGGATTCAACAACAGCGTCCTCGCGGTGTGCGTGTACAACGGCGATCTGTACGCGGCGGGGACGTTCACGGCAAGCGGCACGACGACGCTCCGCGGCATCGCGCGGTGGGATGGGACGCAGTGGCAACCGGTGGCGAATGGGTTGTTCCTAACGAACGGCCTGCCCGGCGTGGTGAACGCGCTCACGGTGCACGATGGGCGCTTGATTGCCGGAGGGTTTTTCGCCGGCTCAGGGGACATCACCTCGACCAACGTCATCGCGTGGGACGGTGCGGCGTGGTCCGCGATCGCGAGGGGGATTCCGTGCCAGTTCAATCCAGATAACTCGGCGGAGGTGAACTCGCTCGCCTCCGACGGCGACACTCTGTACGTGGGTGGCGCGTTCGGGTGCCTCGACGACGGCACGGTACCAGCGCGCTCAATCGCGGCGTGGAGCCGCGGCGTGTGGAGCGTCTTGACCGAGGGCATCGATGCGCGCGTGAGCGCGATCGCGCCGGACGCGGGCGGCATTTTTCTCGGCGGCAACTTCCGGCAAGCGGGCACGACGTCCTCGGAGTTCATCGCGCTGTGGACGCGCGATGTCGCGGTGGACGCCCACGTGCCACCGGCGCCGCAGCACGAACCGCGACTCTCGCTCGTCGTCGGTCCCGTCCCGGCACGCGCTGTGGTGGATCTGCGCTGCACGCTCCCGGCG
>CAZEPH010000362.1:0-3397 GCA_964514075.1 uncultured bacterium
TGTCCCCCAGCGTGATCGTCGACGACACGATGCTACCCTCGGCGGACGTGTACGCGCGCGACGGCACGATTCCGCACGCGTTCATCCTGCGGCGCTGTACGGAGGACGAGCACGCGGCGGTGCTCGCGCGCACGGAACTCACACGCGTCGATGCGATCCTCATCCCGCACACGCGCGAGGAGTTCGGCTACATCCTGCCGCCCGCGCTGACCGCGCGCGCCACATTCACCGGGCCGATCGTCCGCGCGCCCGATCCGGAGCGCGCCCGTGCGCTGCGCGAGCAGTACGCGCCCGCGGAAGAAGACGTGCTGCTCGTGTCCACGCCGGGCGGCGGAGGATTCGAGGAAAACGCGGAGCGCTTCTTCTCGATCGTGGCGGAGGTGCACCGCGCCGCTGCGTCGCGCTGCGAGCGACTGCGGCACGTCGTAGTGCGCGGACCGCACTACGCGGGATCCGTGCCGGACGAGCCGGGAATGATCGTGCTCGATCAGGTGCGCGACATGCCGAGCCTGTTCCTCGCCGCCAACGCCGTCGTCTCCGCCGGCGGGTACAACAGCGTGCAGGAGATCGCTCTCGCCGCGGTGCCGGCGTTCTTCATCGCAAGCCCGCGCCGCCTCGACGATCAGTGGGAGCGCATCGAGCGCGTCGCGGCCGCCGGGGCGGCGCACGCGTACCGCGAAACGGACGACCCCGTGGACATCGCCCGCGCGATCGCCGCCCTCGTGTGCGACGCGGGCGCTCTCGCCGCGATGGACGCGCGCGCACTCGAGCGACGCCGCGAACCGGGCAACATCCTCGCGGCCGAGACGATCCTCGCGTTGCTCGCGCCATGAGGCGCCTCGAACGCGTGTGCGCGCACCTGCACCACGTCCGCGGCGGAGATTGGGAGGCGGAATCACTGCACCCGTCACCCGACGGGGGCCGGTGGGTCGCGGTGCTGCGGTCGGCGTCCGACGGCGCACGCGTCGTCGCCAAGCACACGTCCGGCGATGCCGCGCGCGCGTACGAGATCATGCGATTGCTGCACGCCCAGTGCGCGAACGCGCGATGGCTGCGGATTCCCGAGCCGGTGGCGTATGTGGAGGAGTGTGGCGTCATCGTGAGCGCGTACGCGCCCGGTCTTCCGCTCGCGCAGGATCAGAGCGCGGTGGAAAACGCTGGCCGGACGCTCGCGGAAGTGCACCACCTCCTCCGGGCCGACGTTCTCCCTGTGCGCGTGGCCGCCGACCACGTGTGCGACATCGTGCGGCCGGAGCCGCAAGCGGTGATGGACGCGCTGCCGCGCGCACGCGCGCCGTTCGCGCGCACGCTGGCACTGCTCGCCGCCGCGCCCGAGCCGACCGCATCGTGCGTGCTTCACCGCGACTATCACCTGCGCCAACTCTTCGCCGACGGCGATCGCACCTGGGTCGTGGACTGGGACGACGCGGCGCGCGGCGATCCTGCGTTCGATGTCGCGTACTTCGCCACGTATATCCGCACGCATCTCCCCGAGGCGGAAGCGGCACTGCGCGTGGAGGAGATGCGCCGCGGTTACGCGAGCGCGGCGGGCGAGCAGGCGCTGCGTGAGATGGATGCGCGGCTGCCGCTCTACGAGTGCTTCAACTACATGCGCCGCGCGTGCCGGCGGTATCGGGTGCGCGACGCCGATTGGGAGAGCGAGTGCATGCGCATGGTGCGGGCACTCGAAGAACGCCTTACGACGATGTAGCGCGCCAGGCGTCGAGCAGCTCGCGCTCGCGCTCGATCGAGAGACCCGTGGGCATCTTGCGTCCGCGCTCGATGCGTGCGGCGAGAACGGGATCCCGCTCCGCTTCCGTGAAAAACGCGAGCGTGTCGCGCACGGTGTCCTCCACGGAGCGATGCACGAGGCCCGCGCTGCGCGCGCGCTCCGTGTTGCAGTCGGTCACCGCGAGATCCGCTGCGGGAATCCAGAGAGGCATTTCGGTCCACGGCGTGACGTGGTGTGCGAGCAATGTTGCCTCGTCGATCCACGTGAGGCGAGCATCGGCGCCCGACACGCGCACGCACGTGCGTAGCACGTCGCCGAGCGTCGTCGGGGAGGCGGGGCCGCTCGCGTTCATGACACCCGCGACGCGGGATTCCGCGCAATGCACCATCCACGCCGCGAGGTCGCGTGCGTCGATGAACTCCGTCGGCGCGTCGGGCGAGCCCGGCGCGGCCACCTCGCCGCCGCGTGCGATGCGCATCACCCAATACGTGAACCGGTTCGACGGATCGTGCGGGCCGACGATCAAGCCGGGCCGCACGACGAGCGTGCGATCCGCGCCGAACGCGCGCTGCACCTCGGATTCGCACAGCGCTTTCAGGGCGCCGTAGCGTTCGAAGGAAAACGTCTCCTGGTCCGTGGGGTCGCTCAGCTGTGCGACCGGCGCCGTTTCGTCGTACCCGGGTGTGAGCGGCTCCGCGTATGCGCTGATCGAGGACACGAACACGTAGTGCGCGGCGTGCGAGGCGAGGGTCTCCGCGCTCAGGCGCGCCACGCGCGGGAGATAGCACGAGGTGTCGACGACGGCGTCCCACGTACCGTCGTCCAGAGTGGAGAGGTCGCGGGTGCGGTCGCCGTGCAGGTGCTCGATCTGCGGGAACGCGCCTGGATCGGTGAGGCCGCGCGTGAACGCCGTGACCGTGTGACCGCGCGCGAGTGCGGCGTCCACGACGTGACGCCCGAGGAAGAGCGTCCCGCCGAGGACGAGCAGTCGCATCAGCGCGTGATCGTGAGCGGCACGGTGTCGACGATCGCAGGGCCGTCCGTGGTCCGCAGAGCGAGAACGTAGCGACCCGGCGCGAGGTCCGCGCGCACCGGCACGCTCTGCGCGCCGGCGGTGAACCGGCCCAACTCGATGGACCGCACGCGCCGTCCGTCCACGGTGAACACGTCGGCGACGACGCGCCCGGCGAGAGCGAGGTGGAAGTTCACGCGCACGGTGGCGTGCGCCGGATTCGGCACGAGCGACAGACGCAGCGCGTGTCTCTCGGTCGCAGGGGCGACGCTCGTGGGGCCGAAGCCCGCGAGGATGGCGCGGTAGCAGTCCAACCGGCCGGCGCCCAAGTTCCCTTGATACATTTCATTCCCCGGCAGGTTGTCGATGGGGACCGCGCCGTTTTCGATGAGCGTCTTGTAGGCCGTCAGAGTGAAGGTGGGGAAGAGCGACCGCAACAGAGCGATCGCGCCGCTCACGAACGGTGCGGAGAACGACGTTCCCGCACCCTGCCCGTACCCGCCATTGCGATAGGCGCCAAAGATGCCGACACCCGGCGCGCACACATCTACATCGGACGAGTAGTTGGCGAAACCGGCTTTCACGTCGAGGCTGTCGAGCGACGACACGGCGAACGCCTTCGAATCGCGCGCCGGGTACTGCAGCACGCTCAT
>CAZEPH010000363.1:0-3390 GCA_964514075.1 uncultured bacterium
CACTGGACACATCGATGAACGGGTACATGCCGTTGAAGAACGTGTCGCCCATGTGCAGCACGTTCGCGCGTTCGAAGTAGATCATCGCATCACCGTCGGTGTGCGCGGGCGCGACGTGGAAGACGCGCAGCGAGTCGCCGTTTAGGTAAAAGCTCACCGCGTCGGTGAACGTGATCACGGGCCGCGCGACGACCGGTGCCGCGAGCGTTGTCTCGGCGAAGGCCGCGAGGATGGCGTCCACGCTCATGCGCTTGCGCACGTTCTCGTGCGCGACGATCACCGCGCCGCCTTTGCCGAAGTTCTCGTTGCCGCCCACGTGATCCCCGTGCCAGTGCGTGTTGATCACGAAGCGAATCGGCTTGTCGCTGATCGTCGCGACCGCAGCGCGGATCTTCTCGGTGAGCGGTGCGAACTGGTCGTCGATCAACACGACGCCGTCCGGTCCCGCACTCACGCCGATGTTGCCGCCGCCGCCCGTGAGCATCCACACGTTCTCGCCCGCGGGTTCTGCGACCACTTGGATCTTCGCAAAGTCGGTGCGTTGCGCGAGAGCGGGGCGGGCGAGGCACACCACCGCGACGGCGAGCAGGAGCACGGTCTTCACGGGAAGTCTCCTCGGAGCGAGAGGCGGCGGAAGCGCGCGCACTCTACCCGCGCGGCGATCAATTGACCACCCCAGGACAGCATGATAGTGTCGCACTTCCGTTTGCGTACTTCCGGCGCATGCCCGTCGAGCAAACGGCCGATGACACAGGGAGTTCGCCGGTCTCACCGATCGGCAGCCGGGTGACTGCCAGGCGCCGCACTTCGCCGAAAGCTAGCCCGTCACGAGACGATGGAGGACGGCCGGTGGCCACGAAGACCAAGAAGCTCGCGAAGTCGCGGGCGAACGGATCCAGGCCGCGTGCCGCCCACGCCCTCTCACAAAAGGATGGAAAGCGAATGACTGTCCAGACGCGCGCCGCGAGCGCGCCGACGGGAACCGGCAAGCACGTGCCGAGCACCGACGAACTGCGTCGCCTGTACCGCATCATGCTCACGTCGCGCCGGCTCGACGAGCGGTACATCAAGTTGTTCCGCCAGGGCCGCTATCACGGCAACGTGTTTCCGGGGGTGGGCGAGGAAGCAGCGACGTGCATTCCCGCCGCGCTGCTCCGCAAACAGGACTGGGTGATGCCGTCGCACCGCGAGATCGGCGCCGCCGTGGCGAAGGGTCTCACGCTGCGCGAGATGACGCTGCACCAGTTTGCGCGGCGCACCGGCCTCGACAAGGGCAAGTCGCACCCGGGGCACTGGGGCTCCGTGGAGTTGAACTTCGTCGTGGGCGCGTCGACTGTCGCGGGGCAGATTCCCCTCGCGGCGGGTGCGGCGTGGGCCGCAAAGATTCGCGGCGACGACACGATCGCGATGGCCTTCTTCGGCGACGGCGCCTCCGCACGCGGCGACTTTCACGAGGCGCTCAACTTTGCGGGAGTGCACAAGCTCGGATGCGTCTTCGTGCTGAAGAACAACCTCTGGGCGGAGTCGGTCCCGGTACGCTTGAACGCGGCGATCGAGAAGCTGTCCGATCGTGCGAAGGCGTACGGCTTCCCCGGCGTCACGGTGGACGGCAACGACACGTTCGCAATGTACGACGCGTCGATGGAAGCGGTGCAGCGCGCGCGCCGCGGCGATGGGCCCACGTTGATCGAAGCCGTGACGTACCGGCACTACGGTCACTCGGCCATCGATCCGGCGAACTACCGCACGCAGGAAGAGGTCGACCACTGGAAGTCGCTCGATCCGCTCCCACGCATCGAGAAGCACATGGTCGATCACCGGGTGATGACGCAGGCGGACATCGACAAGATGATCGCGGAGGTGGATGCGGAGATCGACGACGCCGTGACGTTCGCGGAGTCCTCGCCGGCGCCGTTGCCGGAAGACGCGCTCACCGACGTGTACGCGGACTAGGTAGGAGACCATGAAGCCCATCACGTACATCGAAGCGATCACGATGTCGCTGCGCGAGGAGATGCGCCGCGACGACCGCGTCTGCATGCTCGGCGAGGACATCGGCCCGTACGGCGGCGTGTTCAAGGCGACGCTCGGACTGCATGAAGAGTTCGGCGACCTGCGCGTGCTCGATTCGCCTTTGAGCGAATCGCTCATCGTCGGCGCCGCGATCGGCGCGGCCATGGCCGGCATGCGTCCTGTGCCGGAGATCCAGTTCTCGGACTTCATCACCTGCGCGTTCGACCAAATCGTCGAGCAAGCGTCGCGCATGTTGTACCGCACGGGCGGCGCGGTGCCGGTGAACATCACCGTGCGTGTGCCGATCGGCGGCGACGTGGGCGGCGGGTTGTATCACTCGCAGTGCAACGAGGCGTGGTTCGCGCATTGCCCGGGCCTCAAGGTCGTCTGCCCCGGGACGCCGTACGATGCAAAGGGACTGCTCACCGCGTCCATGCGCGACAACAACCCGGTGATTTACATGGAGCACAAGAAACTCTATCGCTCCATCAAGGCCGAAGTGCCCGAGGACGACTACATCGTGCCGCTCAGCACGGCAGCCGTGCGGCGTCCCGGCACGTCCATGACGATCGTCGCGTACAGCCTGATGATGCACCGCGCGCTCGAGGCGGCGGAGCGCGTCGCCGCGAAGGGGATCGACTGCGAGGTCATCGACCTGCGCACGATCTACCCGTGGGATCGCGACACCGTGCTGACGTCCGTCGAGAAGACGGGACGATTGATGATCGTGCACGAGGACATTCGCACGTGCGGCATCGGCGGCGAGATCGCCGCGACCGCCGCGGACGAGGCGTTCGAGTATCTCGACGCGCCGATCAAGCGCGTCACGCCGCCCGAGGTGCCGACGCTGCCCTTTGCTCCCGTGATGGAGCAGTATTTCATGCCGTCCGTGGATCGCATCACGGCGGAGATCGAGGAGCTCGCGGCGTACTAGTCACACCACGCACGACGCCGCGCTCACAAGGAGGAAGACAGTGCCCGTTTCGATTGTGATCCCGCAACTCGGCGAGTCGGTCGTCGAGGGGACGGTCGCGAAGTGGCTCAAGGCGGAAGGTGATCCGGTCAAGGTCGACGAACCCATCGTCGAGATCGCGACCGACAAGATCTCCATCGAGATTCCCGCGCCCGCGGCCGGAACGCTCGGCAAGATCCTCGTGCAGGAAGGCGCGACGTTGCCGGTCGGGACGGAGATCGGTTCGATCGTCGGGGCCGGCGAGACGGCGGGCGCTGCCGCTGCACCCGCGGCTGCGACTGCGGCAGCAGCAGCGCCTGCGCCCGCGGCTCCCGCGCCGGTCGCCGCCACCGCCACCGCGACGATGCCCGCGCCGCCGCCCGCGACAACCGGCGGCGTGAACGGTCACGGCGGCGACGGCGATC
>CAZEPH010000364.1:0-3388 GCA_964514075.1 uncultured bacterium
ATCGTCGCCGACTCGTGCGCGAGAACGATCGCGTTGGATCGCGCGTGGCGCACGACGGACCACGCGAAGAGGAGATCGTCTCGCTCCGCGGCGCTCGGCGCGCGGTGCGTCACGACGCGCAGGTCAGTGTCGGTGAGGCGGCGCACGTCGGCGTCTTGCGCGAGGACGCCGCCCCGCACGGACCGTAGCACGGGGCCGTCCCACGCACCACGATCCACGAGGTCGCTCGGGAGATCCACGAAGCGGCGCGTCTTCTTGTTCTTGAGCGCGTCGAACGCGGCCGCGTCGAAGCCCGGCGCGCCGAGCGCTTCGAGAAACGGCGTCGCGTTGATCGCCTCGGCGGCGGCGCTGTCGACGCGGCGGTTCACGGCGACGACGCAGCCGTACGCGGACTCGGGGTCGCTCGCAAGCGCGCGCGCGTACGCGTTCGCGAGCGTGTCGCCGACGGCCGCGCCGCACGGCGTCGCGTGCTTGACGATCACCGCGGCGGGCCGGTCGAACTCCGAGACGGCGCGCGCGGCCGCCTCCATGTCGAGCACGTTGATATACGAGAGGTCCTTGCCCGACAGGACGCGCACCGCGCTCCAGCCGCGCGCGGGGTGCGCGAGGTCGTCGTAGAGTGCGCCGCGCTGGTGCGGGTTCTCGCCGTAGCGGAGCGTGCGCGGCCGTCCGCCGCGCAGAGCGACGCTGGCCGGCGGCCACGCCGCATCGCCCAACGCGACGGCGATCGTGTGGTCGTACGCGGACAGACGCGCGAACGCGTCGGCCGCGAACGCGCGGGCGGTCTCGCGCGACACGGTTCCGTCATGCGTGGCCAGTTCGTCCAGCACGTGCGCGTACTGCGCGGGCGACGTCACCACGACGACGTGCGCGTGGTTCTTCGCGGCCGCACGAATCATCGTGGGACCGCCCACGTCGATCTGCTCGACCAACTCCGCGTCCGATGCGCCGCGGGCCAGCGCGTCCGCAAACGGGTACAGCGTCACCACGACGAGGTCGATCGGGGCGATGTCGCGCTCGCGCAGGACGGCCTCGTCGTCCGCGTGTCCGCGACGATAGAGAATGCCCGCGTGGATGGCGGGATGCAGCGTCTTCACGCGCCCGCCGAGAATGGCGGGAAACTGCGTGACGTCGGAGACGTCGCGCGCGGTGATGCCCGCGGCGCGCAGCGCCGCGCCCGTGCCCGTTGTCGCGACGATGTCGACGCCGCGGGCCGCAAGTGCCCGCGCGAAGTCCGCGAGACCCGTCGTGTCGCTCACCGACAGGAGCGCGCGTCGCACGGCGATGCCGCTCATCGTCGCGATCACGCCGGGTCCGTCAGCGACGCGAGCGCCTGCTCGTAGCAGCGCCGCGTCTTCTCCACGATGTCGTCCGGCAGCGCAGGCGCCGGCGGCGTGTGATCCCACCCGCTGGCATCCAGCCAATCGCGCACGATCTGCTTGTCGAGGCTCGGCACGCCGCGTCCCGGCGCGTACGAGGCCGCGGGCCAGAAGCGCGACGAGTCCGGCGTGAGGCACTCGTCGATGAGGATCAACCGGTCGTCCACGAGACCGAACTCGAACTTCGTATCGGCGATGATGATCCCGCGCGCCGCGGCATACTCCGCCCCCGCGCGGTAGATCGCGAGGCTGACGTCGCGCAGGCGCGCGGCCCACTGCGCCCCGACGATTGGGATGGTCTCCTCGTAGGAGATGTTCACGTCGTGTCCCGTGTCCGCCTTGGTCGCGGGCGTGTAGATCGGTTCCGGGAGCCGATCGCTCTCGCGCAGTCCGTCGGGAAGCGGGACGCCGCACACCGCACGCGACGCCGTGTACTCCTTGAAACCCGAACCGGCGAGGTATCCGCGCACGACGCACTCGACGTCGAACCGGCGCGCTTTGTGAACGAGCATGGTGCGTCCCGCGAACATCTCCGGCGTCGCGCGCGCTTCCGGAGGAAAGTCCGACAGATCGCAGCTCAGGAGGTGGCTCGGCACGATCGAGGCGAAGCGGCCGAACCAGAACGCGGACATCTGCGTGAGAACGACGCCGCGTCCGGGAATGCCGGTCGGCAGAACGCTATCGTACGCGGAGAGGCGGTCGGTGGCGACGACCAGGAGGCGATCACCCAGGTCGTAGACGTCGCGCACTTTCCCGCGGTAGTCGGGCGGGCGTGTTCCGAGACGGGTGTCGAGGACGGCCCGCGTGAACGTGGCGGTCATGTGAGTCTCCCTTCTGCCAGTCGAGTGACACGGCGCCCGTCGCGTCGCACGGCGCCCGTGGCGACAAGATACACGGCGCGCGGCAAAATGTGATGCTCCGCCACCAGAATCCGCGCCGCGAGCGTGTCTTCGGTGTCGTCGTCGAGAACGGGAACCGCTTCCTGCAGGATGATCGGGCCGCCGTCGACCGTGCGATCGACCAGATGCGCGGTGCAGCCCGCGACGCGCACGCCATGCTGCAGCGCCTGGCGCGGCGCGTGTAGTCCCGGAAATGCCGGCAACAGCGAGGGGTGGATGTTGACGATGCGGTCGGGGAATGCGTCGAGAAACGCGTCGCCGACGATGCGCATGAAGCCGGCCAGCACGACCAGGTCGACGGCCTGCTCTCGCAGAGCGCGCACGTACTCGAGCGCGAACGCGCCGTCGAGTCGCGAGCGCCCCGGCCCGGCGACGATGTGCACGGCGGCGACGCCGGCGGCGCGCGCGCGCGCCAGCGCGGGTGCATCCGCCACGTCGGAGACCACGAGAGCCACGCGTCCGCCGAGCGCCTCGCGCGCGGACGCGTCGAGCAGCACCGCGAGGTTCGACCCGCGGCCGGAGGCGAGAACGGCGATGCGTGCGTGGGTCATCCCGCGGACCGTTTCGCGGTCGCGGGCGGCGCGGACAACACGCGGTACATCGTGTACCGCGCCACAGCGGGACGCGTGACGCCGAGGTTCGGCATGTCCACGGCAAACTCGCGGCGGAGTGTTCGTCCCGCCAGCGGCGCGTGATCCAGACGCTCCGATCCCGGACCGCGTACGAAGACGAAGTCCGCTGGCCCCACCGTGAAGAACGCGCCGGCGGTTATGACGCCCTCATCGCCGAGGGAGCGCCGCAACGCAGTGATCTCCGGCGTGACGAGCCCGCCCAGGTCCAGGACGCGACGGTTGGCATAGTAGCCCACGGCGCCGATGTCCTGCGTGGCGACGATCGCATCGGGTGGGCTCTGCGCCGCGAGCCATCGCGCGGCGGGGATGAGCGACCGCTTCATGCCGTGCGTGAATGAGTGAATCTGCGGATACGTGATACGGTGCGTCACGTAGAGATTCTGTAGGACGGCCGCACCCAGAAACGCAGCGATCGCGAGCGCCGGCATGCGGGTGGACCGCGCCAGTGCACCGATCGACGCGGCGCCGCCGTGCGAGA
>CAZEPH010000365.1:0-3377 GCA_964514075.1 uncultured bacterium
TTCACTGCGGTCTGGCGGTTCTGCGTCGCGTAGCAGATGTCGTCCTTCGCGGGACCGCGTGCGGTGGGGAAGCGCTGGCGCAGCGCGTCCAGCACGTCGGTCGTTTCGTCCACCGAGAGCGTCGTCTGCGTGAGGTACGCGACGCGCTCCGGATCCGCGACGCGCACCGTCTGCACGTCGTGCTCGGACTCGAGAAGCGTGATCTCGCCGGGTACTTCGCCCATCGTGCCGTCCACTTCCGGGTGACCGCGATGTCCGACGAGCACGATCGAATACCCCTCGCGCGCGAAGCGAATCGCCTCGGCGTGCACTTTCGTGACGAGGGGACACGTGGCGTCGATGGTGCGGAGGCGGCGCGCCACCGCTTCGTCGCGTACGGCGGGCGACACGCCGTGCGCGCTGAACACGAGCACCGCGCCTTCCGGCACCTCGTTCATCTCCTCGACGAACACCGCGCCGCGCGCCCGCAGGCGATCCACCACGTGGCGGTTGTGCACGATCTCGTGCCGCACGTACACAGGAGGACCGAACACGTCGAGCGCGAGCGCCACGATGTCGATCGCGCGGTCGACGCCGGCGCAGAAGCCGCGCGGGGTGGCGAGGTAGACATGCATGCCGTGAGGCTAGCACGCTCGCGTGCGACTGGCGAGTCGTGTACCATCGCCTGCGGGGGGACGAGACGCATGATCCGCACGACGAAACGCCGCCTGGCTCGGCAGGAAGCCAACGCCAAGAAGATCGCCAATCATATCGAACACGCCTGGGACGCCATCGAAGACGACGACCCCGAGTCCGCCGAGGAAGAAGCGCTGCACGCGCTCAAGATGGACGAGACATCGGCGGATGCACTCGAAGTGCTTGCCGCCGCCCTCGTCGATCAGGAGCGCTACGACGACGCGCTACCGGTGATCGAGCTGGCGCTCACTTTCCTCCCCGACGATGCATCGCTCCTCGTGGATCGCGGCATTTGCTTGGTCGGAACGTATCGCTTTCAGGAGGGCGAGGCGCTGCTGGCCGCGGTGAGCGAGGCGCACCCGGAGCTCCCGGACGCGTACTACTGGCGCGGCGTTGCACGCGACATGCGCGGTGACCTGGACGGCGCCGCCCCGTTCTACGCCCGAGCGGTGGAGTTGGATCCCGACTGCTTCTTCGCCCCCACGCGGGTCGCGCGCGACGCGTTCGACAAAATCGTCCAAGAGGCCATCGCGGAGTTGCCCGAGGAGTTTCGCACTCACTTGCACTCAGAGGTGCCCATCACCGTGTCGGACTTTCCCTCCGCGGAGATGGCGCGTGGCGAGGAGGACGAGGAGTCTCTCTCGCCGCTCATCCTCGGTCTCTTCGTCGGGCAAGCGGTCAACGAAAAGGGCGTGTTCACGTCCGGGTCGCTGCCGCCCATGGTCTTTCTCTTCCAGCGCAACATCGAGCGCGTGGCGCGCACGCACGACGAGTTCGTGGAGGAAGTGCGCGTGACGCTGTTGCACGAGATCGGGCATTACATGGGGCTGGACGAGGAGGAGCTCGCCGAGCGCGGGCTCGAGTAGCGTCCGATGCATACCCCGCCGACGCCGGAAGAAGCCGACCGCCTCGCGCAGTCGCTCGTCATTTTCGGACGCGCGTACGGGCAGATCGCATACGCGGTGGAGCTGTACGACGAATCGCGCGAGCGCGACGTGCCGCCGGCGTACTTCGGCGGACGCTTCGGTCATCCGTACGTGCAGATCGCGCAGGACAAGATCGTGCTCGAACTCGCGAACTGTCTGGACGAGTACATCGAGGTGTACGAGCCGCTCGTGGGACACGATCAGCCGGTGGAAGCGCGGGCGTTCTTCACGTCGCTCGCAAGCGAGGCGGACTCGCTGCGCCGCTTGCGCAGCACCGTGGTGGCGATTCCGCACGCATCGTCGGCGGCGCGCGCATCGCACCTGCGCGAGTTGCTGCACACGCTCCCGGCGGTGGGCGCCTATTGGCGCGATCGCGCGCGCGAGTCGCTCGTGGTGTTCGACGCCATGTGGCGGCACCACTCGCGCGCGCCGTGGTTCGGTGCGGTGTTCGCGGCGGTGGAGGCGCTCAGCGTGGGCGCGCAGTTCGACGAGGGGGCGGCGCCGTCGGTGAACTAGCTACCGTGTCCCCGCCGCCTCCACGCTCGCAAAGTACTTCTCCACCTGCTCCCGGAGCACCGGCAGCGACACCGCGCCGTTCTTCAGCACCACGTCGTGGAACGCGCGAATGTCGAAGCGCGCGCCGAGCCGCTTCCGCCCTTCGTCGCGCAGGGCGAAGATCTCCAACTGCCCCGTCTTGTACGCGAGCGCTTGCCCCGGCCACGTGAGATACCGGTCCACCTCGTTGACGATGTTGTTCTCCGCGAGCACCGAGTTCTCCATCATGTAGTCGATCGCCTGCTGACGCGACCAGCCGAGCGCGTGCATGCCGGTGTCGACGACGAGCCGGCACGCACGCCACGCGTCGAACGACAACATGCCGATGCGATCCACGTCCGAGGAGTACAACCCCATCTCGTCGGACAAGCGCTCGGTGTAGAGCGCCCATCCCTCGACGTACGCGGTCACGCCGAGATGCTTGCGGAACTCCGGCACACCGGTGAGCTCCTGTGCGATCGCAATCTGCAGGTGATGCCCGGGGATCGCCTCGTGAAAGGCGAGCGCTTCCGCCTCGTAGCGCGGGCGCGTCTCGGGTTTGTACGTGTTGATCATGTACGTGCCGGGGCGCGAGCCGTCCGTCGCGGGCTGGCGGTAATACGCGATCGTGGATTGGGGCGCTTCGTGCATGCCCATCACCTTCACGACGCAGTCCGCTTGCGGCAGCACGCCGAACCACTGCGGAATGGCGGCCTTCGCACGTGTGAGCGCCTCGCGCGCCTTCGCCTCCACCTCGTCGCCCGTTGCGAAGTGCATCTTCGGATCGCTGCGCAGGCGCTTCTGTATTTCATGGATGTCCGATGTGCCAAACACCTTCTGCCCGAGGGCGGCCAGGTCGCGGCGGAACGTCGCAATCTCCGCCAGACCGACTGCGTGAATGTCCTCGGGCGACCGATCCAGCGACGTGTGCACGCGAATCAGCGCGCGATAGCACTCCACTCCGCCGGGGAGTGCGCCGATCCCCGCGCGCTCTTGCGGTCGCGCGCGCGGGAGGATCGAGTCGCGCAAGAACGCCTGATAGCGCGCGAGCGCGGGGCGCAACGACTCATCCAGTGCGGCGCGCACGTCGCGCGCGAACCCCGCGGAATCGACACCGTCGTGCGCCGACTGGGTCGGCGACAGGAGCGCCCACGCCTCCGTGGATTGCGCGAGCGTGCGTTCGAGTTGGTCCAGCACCTTGCGCACCGACCGCAGCAGATCAAAGGGCTCGCACGACACCTT
>CAZEPH010000366.1:0-3364 GCA_964514075.1 uncultured bacterium
GAATCGCGCAACCGGACGCTTCTACATTCTCGGATTGTACGAAGGCGGCGTGCCGGGATCGGGCCTCGCCCTCGCGAGCGGCCGCTTCGCAGGTTCGTCGTTCGTCATCGAGACGAACCGGCAGATCGTCGTGGGCGGGTCGAACTTCCTGGACAAGGAGTGGGGTGCGGTGGATCCGCTCACGGGGAACGTGTATGTGAGCTGGACGAACTTCCTCGGGACGGGCGGTACGCAGATCGAGTTTCAAGCGTACGATTCGCTCGGCGTCGCGCTCGGACCGGTGCAGACCGTGAGCTCCCCGGCCGACTTCGGGACGGTGCAAGGCTCGCGTCCCGTCGTGGGACCGGGCGGCGTGGTGTACGTCGTGTGGCGCGCGTTCTACTATCCCGCGAGTTTCGATCGCATTCGTTCCTCGGCGGACTTCGGCGTCACGTTCGGCCCGGAGCACACCGTGGCATCCGTGTACGACAACTCCTCGAGCGGCGCGCCGGGCTTTCGCCGCGGACGCGGCGTCGCGCTCCCGAGCATCGCGGTGGACACGAGCGGCGGCACGCGTGACGGACGCGTGTACGTCACGTGGGACGAAGCGGCGAACTTCTACGACGCGCCGGTCGGCTTCGGCACGTTCGTGAACGAGGCGGAGTCGAACGACTTCTTCGCCTCCGCGACGCCGTTCGCTCTCGGCGACGTGCTGCGTGGATCGCTGTCGAGCGTCTCGGACGTGGACTTCTACGGCTTCACCGGCCTCCGCGGGCAGACGATCGTCGTCAGCGGCGACTCCGCGACCAGCGGGACGAACCTCAATCTGCGTCTCGTGTGCGCGGCGGACACGAGCACGCTCAACAACTACCGCTTCCTCGCATTCAGCCAGAGTCCGTTTCCGTCGTTTCCGTTCACGCTGCCGGCGGACGGGACGTACTACCTGCGCGTGAGCAGCCAATCCACGACGACTGTGGGCAGCTACCGCATGACGACCTCCATCGACACGCCCTCGCCCGGCGAGCGCGGGCGCGATCATCGCGATCAGTTCCTCGCGTACTCCGACGACGGCGGCGCGACGTGGAGCACGCCGTCGCTCGTGTGCGACAGCGATCCGTGGTTCGACGGCGAGTATCCCGAGGTCGCGGTGGACGCGGGCGGCGCCGTGCATGTGTTCTTCCACGACTGGCGCGACGATATCGCGTGCGGTGCGCTCTCCTACGAATACATCGCCACGTCGCTCGACGGCGGCGACACGTGGGAGCCCAACCGGCAGATGAGCGACGCGCAGTCGTTCTGGTCGTTCAACGCGTGCGGCAGCGCGAATCAGGGCGACTACCAGGGCATCACGGCCGAAGGCACGGTCGTGTACTCGTGCTGGTCCGACTCCCGCGCGGGCGATCCCAACGTGTACGTCGAAGGCGATGACTTCGCTCCGGTCGCGGTGGCGGACGCTCCGCGCGCGGCGCACACTCTGGCGATGGATGCGCCCGCGCCGAATCCGTCCAGCGGCGTGACGCGCGTCGGGTACACGCTACCGCGCGCGGCGTTCGTCGTGCTGCGCGTGTATGCATCGTCCGGCGCGCTCGTGCGCGAGGTCGCGGCGCGGCGCATGCCGTCGGGCGTCCATGTGAGCGAATGGGACGGCCGCGATGCACGCGGACGCATCGTGCCGAACGGCGTGTACACGATGCGCCTCGACGCACTCGGGGAACGCGTCGCGCGCGCCGTGCGCGTCGTGCGCTAAGGGCGGTCCTGCACGGAGCGCGCGAGGATGTCGCCGGCGTCGCTCGTGGACAAGCCGCTGCGCGCGTCGACACCCGGAATACGTCCGCTCGCGAGCGCGTCGCGCACCGCGTTCTCGACGTGCGCGGCGGCTTCTCGTTCGCCGACGTAGTCGAGGAGCATCTGCACCGCAAGCACTGCGGCGACCGGACTCGCCACGTTCTTCCCCGCGTACTTCGGCGCGCTCCCGTGAATCGGCTCGAACATGCTGACCTTCCCGGGGTGGATGTTCCCGCTCGCCGCCACGCCCATGCCGCCCGTGATCTCCGCGCCCAAGTCCGTGATGATGTCGCCGAACATATTCGTCGTCACCACGGTGTCGAACGTGTCGGGAGACTTGACCATCCACATACACGTCGCGTCGACGTACGCGTGTTCTTGCGCGATGTCGCTGTACTCCGCGCCGACTTCCGCGAACGTGCGCGTCCACAGATCCTGCGCGCGAATCGCGTTCGCCTTGTCCACCATCAGCAGCTTCTTGCCCTTCCCGCGCGCACGCGCCAAATCGAACGCGTAGCGGATCACCCGCTCCGTCCCCTTGCGCGTGAAGAGCATCTGCTGCGACGCCACCTCGTCGGCCGTGCCTTTCTTGAAGAACCCGTGGATGCCCGTGTAGACATCTTCGGTGTTCTCGCGCACCACGACGAAGTCGATGTCCTTCGGTGTGCGATCTTTGAGAGGCGTGAGCGACTCTGCGTACAGCTTCACGGGACGCAGGTTCACGAAGAGATCGAGTCCGAAGCGCAACCCCGCGACGACGGCGCGTTCGATGAGTCCCACCTCCACGCGCGGATCGCCGATGGCACCGAGAAGGATGGCGTGATGCTGGCGCATCTCCGTGAGCGCGGAGTCGGGGAAGAGCTCCTTGGTCGCGAGGTAGTGGTCCGCGCCGTATGGGTACTCCGTTAGCGTCACCTCGAAGCCGAACGCGCTCGCGGCGGCGCGCAGAACCTTCACCGCTTCGCGCGTTACTTCCGGACCGATGCCGTCGCCGCCGATCACTGCGATGTTGTAGGTCACCGAAATCCCTCCCTCAGTCGAGGGCGCAGAATACCCGCGACACGTCCTGCCGGGAAGTCGGGAGGGGAAGTTCGCTCGCCGGTTCGTCTAATTCCAACACCCACTTGCCACGAAGGCGGCCCAGGCGAACGGATGCGTGCACGATCCCTGTCCGCGCCGGCGCGCGAGTTCGGCGCGCATCGTCTCCGCGACGGCCTCCGCGGTAGAACCGAGAGAGGCGCGCGCGTTATAGAACGTCTCCATCCATCGAACAGTCGCGTCGTCTCGCACGGGCCAGAGGCTCAAGAGGACCGTGCGTACGCCGGCAATGGCGAGTGCGCTGCGGAGACCCACCACCCCTTCTCCGGAGAGCACGTCCCCCATTCCGGTCGCGCATCCCGACAGGGTGACCAAATCCACCGACGAGAGATCCAGCCCTGCAATCTCCGTTGCTGTCATGATCCCGTCGGAATTCGCCTCGTCCGCGTGCGCTTGCTCGTTGGCTCCGCCGAAGGCCAGCCCGGAGTAGAGCAGCGGATTGCGCGGATCGACCTCTTCGCCCGTCGCGGCAGATTCCAGCCGTTCGTGCGTGGAACAGTAT
>CAZEPH010000367.1:0-3329 GCA_964514075.1 uncultured bacterium
GGGGTGCATCTTCACGAACCAGCGCGACGTGCGACTCGGCGGCGCGGCGATGATCGATCTCGCGCCGACGATCCTCGCGCGCCTCGGACTGCCCGTGCCGGCGGATATGGATGGCCGTTCACTCTCGGAGACAGTTGACGGGCGGTAGTCGGTTCTGGAGCGATGAACGCGTTCCCGGAGGAGGCTACTTGTTGATGTACCCCAGGCTCTTCAACCGCTCCTTCAACTCCTCGTCCACCGGCGACTTCACCGGTTTCGCCGACGTGCCGCGCGCCGTGCGCGGCCCCGTCTCGTAGGTCGCGAGCAAGTTCACCACCGGCGGAAACACAGAAGGATCGAGCGCTTCGGAGAGCACCACGCCGTCCATGTCGTTCGCGCGCGGCAGGCCGAACATGGCAAGCACGGTCGGCGTGACGTCGTACACCTGCGCACCGGAAAGCGTGCCCGCCCGCACACCGCGCCCGCTCACCGCAATCACGCCCTCCTCGCGGTGCGCAGACACTCCGAGCGACGATCGCCCGCCACGGAATCCGTGATCGGAGCACACGACCACGGTGGTGCGGTCGTCGGTGGCGCGCAGGAGGTCGCCAATGAGTGAATCGGTCCACGCGTAGTAGCGCGGCACCATCTCGCCGAACACCGATGCGAGCAGCGGTCGCGAGCCGCCGGGCGCGAGGTTCTCGCTGTGCCAGTAGTTCCAAAACAGATGCGACACCTCGTCGACGCCGCGGAAATACACGGCGCACAAGTCCGGGCGATTCGCGCGGTACAGCGCGAGCGCAATGCGCTGCACCGATTGATCCGCCGCGTAAATGAACTTGAATTGCTCGATCAGATTCTGCCCTTCGGTGGGCAAGGTCACACTGTCGGGCGAGGCGAGGAAGAAATGCCGCAGCTCGGACGTCGGCACGGCTTTCGGATCGCGCACGAGCGGTTCGATGATCTTCCCTGCCGACGCGGGATAGTATTGATCCGCGAGCTGATGTTGCCCGAGCCCGCGCGCGTAGCCGATGTAGTCCGACACGAGCACGCCGTTCACCGGCTGCGCCGGCCACGTGATCCACCAACTCACGACCTGCACGGTGCGCCCCGCGCTCCCGAGAATCTCCCACACCGGTTTCGCCTGCCATTGATTCGACGTGGTGGGCAGCGTGCCGGTGAGGAAGTCGTTCACGCCGTGCTTCTGCGGTGTTTTGCCCGTGGCGATCGTCGTCCAGATCACGGGCGACTTCGTGAGCGGGAGGATCGTCGTGAGCGGTCCGCTCGCGGAGCGCTGAAGGAGCCGTGCAAGGTTCGGCATGCGGCCCGCGTCGAGGAGCGGACGAATCACCTGCCAGTCGGCGGAGTCGATGCCGAGGAGCAGCACGCGCGTGGGGGAGGCGGGCGTCTTCGCCGAACGTGCGGGGCGTTTCGAGGCGCCAAGCCACACGGGAAGAAGCAGGGCGAGCACGGCGGCCATGGTCGTGATACGGTGCGCACCATGGCGAACCGAGCGCAGATGCAGGTCCATGACAGAGAGGCTAGCCGTTCGCGCACGACGCGGTCAATCGTGGCGCGCGACTGGGAGGACGGCGGCGCGGCGTGGGCGCGATACGAGCCCGTGATCCTACAATCGCTCGCACCGGTGGATGCGCCGCTCCTGCGTGCCGCGGACGCGGCGCCGGGACATCGCGTGCTGGACGTGGGCTGCGGTCTCGGCGAACCCACGCTCACGCTCGCGCGCTGGGTCGGTCCGCGGGGGCACGTGACGGGGCTCGATGTGTCGCGCAGCATGCTGGCCGTTGCGCGACGGCGCGCGCGTGCGCACGGCGTGCACAACGTGCGCTTCGTGCGCGGGGCCGTGGAGAGCATGCACCACGCACGCGCGTTCGATCGCGTGACGTCGCGCTACGGCCTCATGTTCGTGGACGACGTGGACGCGGCGGCGGAGCGCATCGCGCACGCGCTGCGCCCGGGCGGCCGCTTCGCGTGCGCCGCGTGGGGACCCATCGAGAAGAACGCGTACTTTCGCATGGGCGCGGCGGTGAGCCGCCCGTACATGGACGCGCCGCCGCCCGATCCCTCCACCGTGCCCGGGCCGATGCGCTTCGCGGATCCCGCACCGTTCGCGCGCGCGCTGCGCCGCGCGGGTCTCGCGCGCGTGTCCGTGGACGGTGTGCAGGTGCCAATGGTGTTTCCACACGTCGAGTGGATCGTGGAGTCGATGCCGTCCGTGTCCTCCACGCTGCGCGCCGCCGTGCCGCGGCTGAGTGCGGGTGAGCGCGCGACGCTGCACGGACGCATCCGCCGCGCCGCCGCGCCGTTCGTGGATGGCAACGTCGTGCGATTCCCCGGTTTTGCGTGGATCGTCTCCGCACGAAAAAACGCCCGCCGCTGAGAGCGCGGCGGGCGTCGTACGACGCGCCGGATGTGCGAAACGCGACCTACGGCATCTGGCTGGCGAAGAACTCCTCCGCGGCCTTGGCCATTTCGTCCGGCGTCATGTTCTTCGTGCGCGACGCCAGCGACCACGTGAAGCCGTACTTGTCCGAGAGCTGGCCGTAGCGGTCGCCCCAGAACTGGTCGGCGAGCGGCATCTCCACCGTCATGCCCGCGTCGACGGCGCGCTTCCACCACTCGTCGACGTTCGGCACGTACAGGTTGATCGAAAAGCCCGCGCCGCCGAAGTGCAGCGGCGAGTAGCCGCCCATTTCCGGCATCTCGTCGGCCATCATGATGAACGAGTCGCCGATCTTGATCATCGCGTGCATCAAGCGGCCGTCGGCCATCGGGTGTCGCGAAATCTCCTCGGCGCCCAGCGCCTTTTTGTAGAACTCGATCGCCTCCGCGCAATTGCGCACGCACAGGTGCAGGGAGACGGTATGGAATCCTTCCGGAACGGGATGGACTGTGCTCATACAGGCAACTCCTTCTCGATGGACGGAACATCGACTGGCGGGAAAGGACAGCACGGCGAACGCTACGCGCGGCTCACGCGCGTGTCAAACACTGCCTCGCGTGTTGACACCCTCGCGCGGCGGCGCGTAGTATGCACGACTCGTTACGGTGCGCCCTTAGCTCAGCTGGTAGAGCAACTGACTCTTAATCAGTGGGTCGAAGGTTCGATCCCTTCAGGGCGCACCACTTCTTTCCCTCCTCTGCACGCGAGCCGCGTGCGCCCCGCTTATGAGGAGTGTGCGGACTGGTGAATCGTCGCCTTGGCGCATCCGTGTGGATCGCGGTCGTGTGGAGTGCCCTCGCCGCGACGGCCCGCGCGGAGACGATCCCTCCGCCTCGCGAGACGATCTACGCCACCACGGACGCCGCGCTGCGCAGTGCGTTTCCCGACG
>CAZEPH010000368.1:0-3324 GCA_964514075.1 uncultured bacterium
ACAGCGCCTTCCCTTCGGGCAGGACACCGACGCCGTTCGTGACCAGGCGATCGAGGAACGCGCGCGCTCCCGCGCCGCGCACGTCGACGCGGCCCATGTGCGACACGTCGAAGAGTCCCACACCCTCCCGCACGCGCGTGTGCTCGTCGATGATGCGCGTGTAGTGAATCGGCATCTCCCATCCGGCAAAGGGGACGAGCCGCGCGCCACGCGCGCGGTGCAACTCGATGAGGGGCGTCTGACGCGGCACGAATTCTCCGGAAGGAAATAGGGCTTGGAAAGCGTTGCAGCCTAGTAAGGCACTGGTGCAGTGTCAAGACGCGCAACGAAAACGCCCGCGGACCACTGGCCCGCGGGCGCGCCGTCACATGCGGTGACGTCCTACTTGAACAGCGCTTTGACCTTTCCCCACGTCACCGGCTCGACACCCGTAGATGCGACCGTGACCGTCGCCTTCATGCCGGCGAACTCGTGGAACATGCAGAAGTACGGAAAGCTGCCGGCGCTCGTAAACGTGAAGTCGAACGTCTGTCCGTTCGACATGCTCTGGTTGAACAGCGATCCCTTCGCGGGGTCGCTGGATCCCGTGCCGCTGGTTACGGTGTGCGAGCCGGAGCACACCCAGTGGATCGTGTCGCCGATATTGATGTTGATCGCGCTCGGCGAGAAGGTCGATCCCGACACGTTCACCGTGAACGTCGTCGCTGATGCGGCGGCGGAAAAGACGAACAGACATGCGACGGCGGAGCACGTAAGCCACTTCTTCATTCGGTTTGCCCTCCCACGGTGGAGATTGGGAGCTACGAGTCTTTCCCCGTGACTATACGCATTCGCCGCACCTGCATGCAATGCTCGGCACAGGGCCTACCGCAAAAGAACCCCGCTGCGCCCTGCGTGCCGCTCTCCCACGCGGACGTCGTAGAAGTACACGCCGGCTGGAGCATGCGACCCGTCGGCGCGCAGCCCGTTCCAGACGAGCTGCTGCCGTCCCGCCGATGCCTGTCCGTCAACCAGATGCAGGACCACCGCCCCCCGCGCGTCGAGGACGGAGACGCGCACCGGGCCGGCCTGCGGAACGGTGAAGGCGATCGCGGACGAGCGGCCGCCGTCGAGCATCCGCACGCTCAGTTCCATGCCGGCGTCGCCTCTCCCGCCCGGTTCCGCGACGCTCGTCGGTTGGATCGTGATGCTGCCCACCATTCCGAGAGAACCATGCGGCAGGCAGAAGTACGGGATCGTTCCCGTTGTGTCCTTCACGACCCAGCGAAACACGGCTCCGGGGTTCATGAACGGCGAGTTGAAGAGCACGCCCGCACCCGGGGTCTCTTCCTCGCCGCTCGTCGCCGTATGCACCGTGGCGCCCACATTGGTCCACTTGATGGTGTCCCCGGGCGATGCCGTGACGCTCGACGGGCTGAAGAAGAACGATTGCGTGGCGAAGTTGTCGTTCATCGAGACGCTCTTCACGGTGTGCGTGATCACGCTCACGGCGCCGATCATGCCGAGCGACTGGTGCGGGGCGCAGAAGTACTGATGCGGCCCCGTCTCCATCATCTGCCGCTGAAACGACTGCCCGGGCGACAGGAGGCCGGAGTCCCAGAAGCCCTGCGCGCTCGTCGATGTGTGGACGGTCGCGCCAGCGTTGACCCACCGCACCGTGTCGCCGCGGCTCACGACGATGTACGCGGGATCGAAGAAGAAGGAGCTGGTTGCGAAGTTGTCTCGCATGTTCACCACGACGACCTTTGCCTGGGCGGTCGTCGCGAGGGCGCACGCGAGGAGACTGGACACGAGGATGCGTGAAGGCAGGCGCAGCATGGTCTCCTCCCAAGGTGTGTCGGACACGACATCCCGCGTGGGGTGCGGGTCGGACGGTGCGTCATCCCGCCGGAGAGGATCGAGCGGGCGGATATCCAACAAGAGGAGTGAGAGGGTCGGATGACGCCAGGAACCCTAGCAAGTCACCGACGCGCGCGTCAACGAGTGCTAGAGGGACAGGAGGATCTTCCCGGCGGTGCCGGAGGACATGAGGTGCATCACCTCGTCGATCTCCGCGAATTTCCTCCGGTGCGTGATCACCGCGCGCAGGTCCACCCGTCCGGACGTGAGCAGATCCTCTGCGGCGTACCACGTTGCGAAAATCTTGCGCCCGTTCACGCCGCGCACCGTGGCCGAGCGGAAGATGATCGCGTTGGCGAGATCGATCGGCACCGCGTTCGCCGGCAACCCGAACAGGACGATCTCTCCGCCCGGGCGGAGCATGTCGAACGACTGTGTGATCGCCGCCGGATGTCCGGACATTTCCCAGACAACGTCGGCGCCGCGCCCGCGCGAGATCTCGCGGACGCGCTCCACCGGGTTCTCGCTCCCTGACAGCACGGCGTGGGTCGCTCCCATTGTCTGCGCGAGGGAGAGGCGATACTCGTTCACGTCGATGCCCACCACTGCATGCGCGCCGAGCGCGCGTGCCAACGCGCTCGCGATGCAGCCGATCGGCCCGCACCCGACGATCGCCACCGTGGCGCCCGCGACCGGCGTGGAGAGCGCCACGTGCACGGCGTTCCCGATCGGGTCGAGGATCGCCGCGATGTCGAGAGGGATCTCGGGCGGGATCTTCCAGATGTTCTGCTCCGGCACGCGCGCGAACTCCGCGTGGCCGCCGTTCACGTCGACGCCGAGTATTTGCCCGCGTTCGCACACGTGCGCCAGACCGGTGCGGCAGCGAAAGCACTGCCCGCAGTACAAGTGTCCTTCCGCGGACACGCGCTCGCCGATCGTCACGGAGCGCACATCCTCCCCCACCTCCACAACGCGTCCGACGAACTCGTGACCGACAACGAGCGGTGGGTGGACGCGGTTCGCCGCCCACGCATTCCACTCGTAGATGTGGTGGTCCGTGCCGCACACGCCCCCGGCTTCCACCTGCAGGATCACGTCCCGCACGCCGGGACGGGGACGTTCCACATCGATCCACTCCAGGCCTGCGTGCGCCCCCGTCTTCACCAACCCCTTCATGCGATCCGTTGCCACGCCGTCCGCTCCTCCCTCACGCGCGCGCCGGCGTCACCGCCGTGCGTAACTCCTCCGCGATCGCGGCGCCTGTGTGCGAGGCGCGCACGCGGCTCACCTCCTCCGGCGTTCCGGTGGCGACGATCGTGCCGCCGCCCTCTCCGCCTTCGGGGCAGAGATCGCTGTTGTGATCGGCCGTCTTGATTACGTCCAGGTTGTGCTCGATCACGAGCACCGTGTTGCCCTTGTCGACGAGCCGCGTGAGAACGCCCAGCAACAGGCGCACGTCACCGAAGTGCAGCCCCGTCGTCGGCT
>CAZEPH010000369.1:0-3321 GCA_964514075.1 uncultured bacterium
CTCCACCGTGCGCCCGCGCACGGCGACTTCGCGCTTGAGGCGGCGGAGCAACCGGAAGTCCGCGGCCGAATCGATGAAGATCTTGATGTCCATGCGATCGCGCAGCTCCGGCACGTACAAGACCAGCGTGCCTTCGAGCACCACGACGTGCTGCGCCCCGGAGATGAACCGCTCGCCCGCGCGCTCGTGCAGGGCGAAATCGTACACCGGTTGCTTGACCGGGCGCCCCGCGAGCAAGTCCTCGACGTGTTCGCGCAGAAGATCCAGGTCGAGCGCGTTCGGGTGGTCGAAGTTGGCGATGCCGTCCGCGCCGCGCACGTCGGCGATGTTCTTGTAGTAGGAGTCCTGGCGGATCGTCACGACCCGTTCCGAGTCGAGACCGAGGAAGAGTCGCTCTGCGACGGAGGTCTTGCCCGAGGCCGACCCGCCCGCTATGCCGATGAGGATGCCGCGCCGCGCCATTCGTTCTCCCGTGGAGGTAAGGGACGATGCATCCTAGCCGACGGGGGTGACACGCGGCTAGCCGGCGCCCTGCTCACGGAGCGATTCGAGTTCGGCGATCGCATCGAGATCCTTCAAGCGACCGGCGGCTCGCTTTGCCCGAATCAACTGATCGAGGCTCAGGCACCTCACGTCGAAACCGCTCAGAGGCATGGTGACGCTCTCGGCGACAAGAGCGTCGTAGCTTCCTCCGCCGGTCATCTCTCCGAGGAAATCGACCGGGCCGAGATCCGTCGTCAACGTGAAGTTCAGTCCCGCCTGGATGGTGCGTTCATCGAACCGGAATGGCAGTCCTGGCGGGGCCCCTCGCAGATACGGGTGCAGCGAAGAGCATGCACGCGCGAGCCGAGCGATGTTCTCCGGCGTCCGCCGGTAGACGATGTCCACATCGAACGTCGCCCGGGCCGAGCCGTGCAGATTCGCGGCCGTTCCTCCAATGATGATGAACTCCACGCCGCTTTCACTCAGATGCCGAATGACGCCGTCCACGTCCATTTCGTTCTCCCTGCCGGGTGCGATGGCGTGCGAGCCGAGCGTCCTCCGTGAACTTCTGGTACGCCATCAACTGCTGCAGTCGTTGCTGAGGCGTCAGTTTGAGGTTCTCCAGGAGTAGCGTGCGATCGACGTCCCGCTTGTACAACTCGATGATCGCGTCGATCGAGGAGCCTTCGTGCTCCCGCAGCACATCACGGACGAGTCCCTCGCCCGTGAACGCCTCGCGTGTCGGCGGACGTGATGGGACGACGTACCTACGCAGTCTCTCCTCTGGTGAAAGCCGGAGATTCTCCCGAAGAACCGAAAGGTCAACTCGCGTCTGGTAGATGTCGATGATATCGTCGATCGACGAGCGCTCTCTCTCGACCATACGGCCAGCATACACGAGCGCGGGAAACGGAGCCACGGAGGTGTTTGTCATGCGGCGATGGATCGCGACGGCGTGCCTTCTCTCGAGTTGTGTGGGCGGCGCGAGCGCCCAGCGCTCCCCGCTCGGCCATCTCTCGTCCCCTGTGGAGGCGACCGACGAGAGCGTTCCATCCCGCGTCCTCGACGCGCTGCGCCCGGCGGGCGGATCGCCCAACACGCCGCAGAGCGTGACGTACCCGACATACGGCTGGCCGTTCGTCACGCCGTTCCAGAGCGATCACAGCATCTCGAACTACGTGGACCGTGACGCCACGGCCGCCTTGCGCGATTTCAACGCCGGCACGATCACCTACGACACACATCGCGGGACGGACATCGCCATCCGGCATTTCCGCGCGATGGATCGCGGCGTGGCCGTACGCGCCGGCGAGAACGGCACCGTCGTGTATGCGCAGTACGCCTACCCCGATCGCAGCTATGGCCCGCCCTACACGAACGACGGCAACGGCATCACCATTCAAGACGCGGGCGGCTCGTACACGTCGTATTGGCATTTCCGCACGAACTCGCTCGCGGTGGAGAACGGCGAGTACATCACGGCGGGACAATTCCTCGGACTGGTCGGCAGCTCCGGCATTTCCACGGGGCCGCACCTGCACTTCGAACCGGGTGAGTACGTCGGGCTCAATTGGTCCGCGCGCGACCCGTGGAACGGGAGCGACAACGCGCTCCCGTCGCTGTGGCAATCCCAGCCCGCGTACGTCGGCACGGCTCCTCTGCGTATCTTCGATCTGGGCGTGACCAACGTGGACGGCGTCGGCGGGAATCCCGCATCGCCGAATTGGAATCTGTTCAAGGACGGCATCGTGCAACCGGCCGTCTTCGGCGCAACCGAGCCGTACGTGCTGTTCTGGGTGTCGCTCCAAGCGCCCGCGGGCACGTCGTTCACCATGGAGATCCTGCAACCAAACGGCGCGACCTACGCGAGCTATCCGCTCACGCTCGGCTCGTACACCTACGCGAACACGTACGTGTACTGGTCCTGGAACGGCTACGTCGACGCGGGCGACTACGGCACATGGACCGTGCGCATCCGTCAATCCAGTACGACGATCGCCTCGTCCACGTTCACGGCCGGCGCGACGACGCAGCTCGCACCGCGCTTCTCCCCGATTGCGGGACGCTCGTTCCGCATCACCGGCGCGACGCAGCGGGACACGCTCCGCGTGGCGCCGGGCGCGGGCGCGGTGACGTACTCGTTGCTCCACGCGCCGGCATTCGTCTCGCTGCAGAGCGATTCCGTGGTGGTGATCGGCGCGTCGTCGACGCAGGCGGCGCGTTCGCTCTTCTTCCAGGCGCGCGCCGTGAACGGAGCAGGTCTCGCGGACACCATGTGGTATCACGTCGTGGATCCCACGAAGCCGCTCGACGACATCACGAGCGCGCGTGACACGGCCGTCCCCGTCCGCGCGACCGCACCGTTCGCCATCGCTCTCCGCGCCGCGGGCCCGTCCGCCATCGAGTGTTCGATCAGCGGTGGCGAGGGCTCATCCGCTCGCGGCGACATCCTCGGCGTGGACGGCCGGGCTCTCGCACACGTGTTCGATGCGGCGCTCTCGTCGCCGCACGTCCGCCTTCGCGTGCCGACGGCCTCCCTCCCCAGCGGCGTGTACGTCCTGCGTGTCGCCGCCGGGCGGGGATCCGCGGCGGCGCGTTTTGCCGTGACGCGCTAGTCGCGCGGCGGCAGGCGTCTGCTTGGTTGACGCTCCGCGCGCGCGCTTGCTAGCGTCTCCCCCTCGCCCACCGAGGAGGAGACCGAACGTCATGCCCCGACTGATCCGCGCCGCCCTCATCCAAAGCCATTGCGACAGCGGCGGCGAAGGCGCTCTCGCCGCAATCAAACGCGCGATGATCGACAAGACCGTGCGCCAAATCGAGGACGCCGCGAAACAGGGC
>CAZEPH010000370.1:0-3286 GCA_964514075.1 uncultured bacterium
GCCGCGGATGCCGTAGATGGGATCGGTGAACCAGACGCTGCCGTCCGGGTGCACCACGACGTCATTCGGCGAGTTCAGGCGCTTCCCCTGGTACTGATCCGCGATGACCGTGACGGCGCCGGACGGCTCGTACCGGACGACGCGTCGGCCGCCGTGCTCGCACGACAGCTGGCGTCCCTCGTTGTCGAAGGTGTTGCCGTTGCTGTAGCCGGACGGGTTGCGGAAGACGGTGACGTGGCCGTCCTCCTCGATCCAGCGCATCTGGACGTTGTTCGGGATGTCGCTCCACACGAGATAGCGCCCCACGCCGTTCCACGCGGGTCCCTCCGCCCACAGCGTCCCGACGTGCAGCCGGCGGATCGGCGTGCTGTTCACGATGTACCGGCGGAACCGGTTGTCGAGCGCCACGATGTCCGGATCCGGGTACTGCAGCGGCGTCTGGCCCGACCAGTCGCGCGGTGTCGGTTCCGGCGAGACGGCAGGTGGCGTCTGCTGGGCGGCCGCAGCGGTGCGGCCCAGCGCCGCACCGCCAACCGCCCCCAGGAACGCGCGTCGTGTGACGGTGAGCCGAAGGCTTCGTGTCACTGGTTTGGCAGTGCAAAGGCGATGAACTCGCCGGAGTAGCTGCCCCCGCTCACGGCCACGACGAACAACCAAGGCGTGGCGTCGTTCTCGTACAAGGGACGGTGCGGCGTGGGGGCCATCGCGTTCCTGGTGGACAACCTCGCGAAGGCGGGCTCGACGTTCGACGAATCGACGGGCACGCTCTCGACGTTCGCCATCCCCACTGTGGGACCGCGTCTCACGATGAACGCGGATGAGCTGAACATCGAATCAGATGCGGCGGCGCCTCTCTCGCTGGCTCCGGTGTTCCCGAGTCCGGCGAGCGGCTCGGCCATGCTGAGGTACACGTTGCCCTCCAGCGGTCACGTGACCCTGCGCGTGTTCGACAGCGGGGGTGAGTGGATCGCCACGCTGGTCGACGGCGTCGAGGAGAGCGGCGTGCACACCGTGACGTGGAACGGACGGCGTGCCCACGGCGCGGCCGCGCCGCGCGGCATGTACTACGCGGAACTCGACGCAGGCGGCGCGAACAGCCTGACCCGCATCGCGCTAGTCCGCTAAGCACCGCACCGCGCGCCCCGGGGCCCGGCGCCCCGGGGCGTTCGCACGCTTGCTCCGCGCCCGGTTCACCCAGTATTCTGAGAATGTCTCGGATCGCCCCGCACGCACGATCCCCTGTCCCGCACCCCCGTCATGACACCGCCGTCTGACGAACCTCGATCGCCTCGGAGTCTCCATGACATCTCGCCGCTTCGTTCTCGTTGCCGCGCTCGCCGCGCTCGTCGCGTCCACCCCCGCGCACGCGCTGCGGCTCGTGAACTACAACATCCTGAACTATCCCGGTTCGACAGGATCCGCGCGCGCAGTGCACTTCCGCACGATCCTTGCGCCGCTCGCCGCCGACATCATCGTCGCCGAGGAGATCACGAGCACCGCGGCGCCAACGCAGTTTCTGAACGAAGTTCTCGAGGTGATGGAGCCGGGTCAGTGGGGCACGATGCCTCTCCTCGACGGCAACGACACCGACAGCGCGATCTTCTATCGCAAGTCGGCGATCGACACGCTCGGGCACTGGGCGTTCTACCCGAACCCGGCCAACTTGCTGCGCTACGTGCACGTGTTCCGCTTGCGTCCGACCGGCTATGTCTCTGGCGCCGCGGAAATCCGCATCTACTCCTGCCACCTCAAGGCGTCGACCGGCTTCGAGAGCCAACGCCTCGCCGAGTGCGTCGGCCTGCGCGACAGCATGAACGCCATGCCCGCGGGCACGCATGGCCTCATCGCCGGCGACTTGAACTTCTACACGCAGAGCGCGGAAGCGGGCTATGCGAAGCTGCTCGAGACGCAGGCGAACAACATCGGGCGTGTGTACGACTTGCTCCCCGCCGGGTCGTGGCATGACAACGCATCGTTCGCGAACATTCACACGCAGTCGCCGTGCCTCTCAGGCGGCGGAGCATGCGCGAGCGGCGCCTCCACGGGCGGTATGGACGACCGCTTCGACTTCATTCTCCCCACGGACAACTGGTCGACCGGACAGGGGCTGTCGGTAATCCCCGGCACGCTGATTCCCGTCGGGAACGACGGGCTGCACTTGAACAAGAACATCACCGATGCACCCACCATACCGGAGGGCACGGCGTACGCCAGCGCTCTGCAGCTCGCGAGCGACCATCTGCCGCTGCGCATCGACATTCAACTGCCGGCGAAGATCTCCACCCCTTCGCTCGTCACGTTCGGCACCGTGATTGCTGGTGCGCCGGCGGCCATGCAGTCGCTCGGCATCACGAACACGGCGACAGGACTTGCCGACTCGCTCAATTGCGCGTTCACCGCTCCGTCGGGGTTCACGGCGCCGGGCGCGCTCGCCATCGCTGCGGGCGCAACGGGCAACGCGTCGCTCGGCATGCTCACGTCTTCGGCGGGAGCCAAAGCCGGAACTCTCGCGATCGCATCCGACGCGCCGGACGCGCCCGTGGCGAACGTGTCGCTCTCCGGCACCGTACTCGAACACGCCGTCGCATCGCTGGACTCCACGGCGGTGGTTCTCGCGGGCGCTGTGGACTTCGGGGTGCACGAGGCGGGGCAGTTCACGCAGCAGACGGTGCGCGTGTACAACACGGGCTACGACGCGCTGCACGCGCGCTTGCTCGTGACGGGCATCGCGATCGCCGGCGGCGACGGACGCTTCTCTCTCGTGAGCGGTCCGGTGGGCGGGCTGCTGTCGAGCACGGGCGCGGACGTCACCGTGGCATTCGACGACGCAGGGGCCACGCTCGACTCGACGTACACGGGGTCGCTCGCCGTCAGCAGTGCGGACGAACCGCTCCCGGGCGCGCTCGCGCAGCCGGATCTGACCGTCGCGTTGCAGGCGCACGTGATGAGCGGCGCGGTGCGCGTGGATGACGCGATCGTGCCCACGACCACGCGTTTGTTCGCTGCGTCACCGAATCCCTTCCGCGGCGTGACGAGCCTACGCCTCGATCTCGCGCAGGCCACGCGCGCGTCCGTGGCGGTGTTCGACCTCGCCGGCCGACAGGTCGCGACGTTGCGTGACGGCACCCTCGCCGCAGGCCGCCAGACCGTCTCGTGGGACGGCCGCGACGCGAGCGGCGCCGCCGTGGGATCGGGCGTGTACGTGATTCGCTTCGCCGCGGCGGGTCTCGCGCCGCAGAACGTGCGGGTCGCCTTCGTGCGATAGCGACTCTTCGACCGACTCCTT
>CAZEPH010000371.1:0-3274 GCA_964514075.1 uncultured bacterium
AGGAACGCTTCGTAGGCCTCGATGCTCGCGGGCCCGCGCCGGCCGCGCGCCCAGCCGGCGCCCGCGCGCGGCGCGCCGCGCAAGCGCGACGCGATCGCCTCGGCAATCTCGTCCTGCACCGCGAAGACGTCCGTCATCTCGCGATCGTACCGCTCCGACCAGAGCTGGTAGCCGTCGGCGGCGTTCACGAGCTGTGCGGTGATGCGCAAGCGGGAGCCGGAGCGGCGGATCGATCCTTCGAGGACGGCGGCCACGTCCAGCTTCTCTCCAATGGTGCGGAGATCTTCGTTTCGCCCTTTGAACGCAAAGCACGACGTGCGCGCGGCGACGCGCACACCCTCCACGTGGGCAAGTGCGTTCAGGATTTCGTCGGTGACACCGTCGGCGAAGTACGCGTCGTCGGGGCCGCTCAAGTTGTTGAACGGGAGAACGGCGATGGAGTTATCGCCGCGCGCGGCGCGTGCGACGCCGCCCGATGCGATTTCGGAGAGCTCGATACGCACGTCGCGAACGTCCCGCGGACGCGCATCGGCGTCGCGTCGCAGGCACCGGCGGAGGATCTCGCGGACGCGGGACGGCGTGTCCGCGGGAAGCGCGGACCAGTCAGGCTCGCGTTCAAGGATGCGCGCCATCACGTCGGACGGGGTTTCGCCGCTGAACGCGGGGCGCCCTGCGAAGCATTCGAACAACACGCACCCGAACGACCACACGTCGCTGCGCCGGTCGACGGGCCGGCCGCGGGCCTGCTCCGGACTCATATAGGCTGCCGTGCCGACGATCGCTCCGGGAAGGGACTCTCCAGCGTGCACGGTCAGCGTGTGCGCATCGACATCGTGCCCCGCCGGTGCGGCCAGTTCGCTCTTGGCCAGGCCGAAATCGAGCACCTTCGCCGCGCCGGACGGTGCGATCACCACGTTGCCGGGTTTGAGGTCGCGATGCACGACGCCGCGCTCGTGCGCCGCCTCGATCGCCGCCGCGATGTGCACGCCAATGGTCAGGGCTTCACGCGTCGACAGCGCACCGCGTGTGAGGCGCGCGGCCAGCGTTTCGCCCTCCACCAACTCCAGCACGAGATGCGGCACGCCATCGTGCTCTTCAAGACCGTAAATCGCGGCGATGTTCGGGTGATTGAGCGAGGCCAGGGTCTGCGCTTCTCGCCGGAAGCGCGCCAGCCTGTCGGGATCCACGGCGAACGCAGCCGGCAGCGCTTTGATCGCAACATCGCGACCGAGGCGGGTATCGCGCGCGCGATACACTTCGCCCATGCCGCCCGCGCCGAGCGGAGCGACGATATCGTAGGGGCCCAGACGCGTGCCGGGGGCGAGAGGCATGAAAGGAAACGTAGCGCATTGTTCGCGTTGATGCACGCGATGCGCGCCGCTCGCGCGGGCGTCGTTCTACTTGCCTGGGATCGGCGTGAGACCGAGGGCGCGCAACGCCCGCTCGTCGCCTAGTTTCTGCTGCGTCCAGTACGCGCTGCGCGTGGTCCCCGTGAGTTCGCCCGTGTCGCTGCCGCCGAGACGAGCGCGCGTGCTCGCGTCGCGCCACGACCAGCGCACGATGCGATGCGGATACGCCCGCTCCACCGCAAAGCGCGCGCTGCGACCGTTCGCGAGCGTCACCTCGTACACGTCGGCGCTGAACGATCCTGCGGGGACGCGCACCGTCTCCGGCTTTGCCGCGCGTGCGATGGTCGCGCGCGTCCACGCCGTGCGATCGTGCGTGAGTCGCGAATAGAACGGGCTCTGATAGAACGGCGCTGTGCGGCTCTCCCCCGGCCGGAGGAACGCGCCGTTCAATCCACGGAGCAGGATGAACAGGTTGTCCTCGACGATCGCTCCGCGCGGCACGTCGTCGGACGTGTCGCCCGACTCGCCTTCGAAGTAGCTCGCGAACCGCCGGGTCACGCGTCCGTTCGCGAAGTTCGTCTCGTCGTACACCTGCCCGCACCACTCCGCGCTCGTAAACGCGGCCTTCACCGGAGAGAAGTCCGCGCTCCGCACGAAGAGCGAGAGCATCGTGTGGTAGTCGTAGATGCCCGTCTGAAACCGCCGCACGACATTGAGCTTGAACGCATCGAAGGTGTCGCGCGGGTTCTTCGAGGGATCGTCCACCTTTACGTGTTTCGAGTCACTGAACGGCTCGGTCACGTAGATGAGAGCGGCCTCCCCCGTCCTCTTCTCGCCGTACCGCACGAGCGTAAGGCGGTAGCCGTCGATCTCCGCCTTGCCGTCGTGCCAGTGCGAGCCGAACGACGGATCGCCCGCCGCCTGCGCCGCCGATACATGAACGGCGCACGTCAGCAGGGCGGTGACCAGGCGCATCATGTCATCTCCGTTCTATTTGGTTCGCGTGTAGATTCCCGTGAAGACCGTCGTCCACACCGTGCCGCCGTCTGTGGATTGCGCCCACTCCTGCGTCACCGTTCCGTTCTTTTCGGGCGTCCATGTGATTCGCTCGATCTGCGCGTCGCCCGCCGGCGTTCGGGTCGTGCCCGTGAGAACCATGTGCCCGTCGCTCAACGCGCCGTCGAGAAACAGAAACGATGCACCGCTCCCGGCCCACGTCTGGTGCCATTTGCCGTCTTCCGGGCGGTAGAAGTTGATGCTCTTGCCCTCGCCGCCCTTCGCCCCCGACCAGTGTTCGAGGATCGCGCATCCACCCGCGACCCGCTCGATGCGGCTGGTGCCCGCGGCTTTTCCATCCGGCGTGGCAACGGTCCATGTTCCGATCCAGAAGTCGAACTGATGGAACTCGGGGGCTGCGCAGGGCGACGGAGGCGGTTGCGAATCGGCACGAGCGGACGCGAAAGCGACGGCGCACAGCACGAGGGGGATCACACCAGCGATGAGCGGACGGCGCACGGGCAACTCCTTCCGATGCACGGGGTGGGTGGAAGAGGACGCGCATCACGCTAGCACACGTGACGGACCCGTGGAATGCGCTTGGCGCACGACACGCCCGCACGTTAGCGTCGCGCACATGCGACGACTCCTCTGCCTTGCCGTGTGTGTACTCGCGCTCACGCCGGGAGCGCACGCTGCACCGTTCGATCACACGCACGCGGCGTGGAACGCGCTCCTCGCGCGCTACACGCGCGGCGGTGCAGTGGACTACGCGGCCTGGAAGGCGTCCGGCGTGCGCGACCTCGACGCGTACTTGCGCACGCTCGAGTCCGCCGACCCCACGAAGCTCGCAGCGTGGTCGCGCGAGCAGCAGCTCGCGTACTGGATCAACGCCTACAACGCCTACACCGTCC
Source organism: uncultured bacterium (assembly GCA_964514075.1). Lineage (GTDB taxonomy): Bacteria > Eisenbacteria > RBG-16-71-46 > CAZEPH01 > CAZEPH01 > CAZEPH01. The sequence goes on from CAZEPH010000371.1 coordinate 3,260, forward strand.
GGCTCGTCCTGCGGC
>CAZEPH010000372.1:0-3273 GCA_964514075.1 uncultured bacterium
AACTTGATCTTCACTGCACTGGACGTGCTCGTGCCGAGGTCTACCGCGTACTGCGTCCACGTCGCGGACTGGCCGATGAACGCCAGGACACCGCCGTACGACGCGCCCCCGTCCGTCGAAAGGAAGACCTTGAGCGAGTCGGTTCCGCTCGTGTTGACGTGGAAGAACGTGACGCGCTTCGGTCCCGGCGCCGCGGACCAATTCATGGAGGGCGTGATGAACGAGCCGGTGGATCCCGGAGTGGCGTCGAACGTGTGGAAGCGCGCGGAGTTCGTCGTCCCGCTCGCGCCGGTCGGCGAGTACGCGCCGCTCGTGCTCCCCCATCCCGTCGTGAAGTCGTTGCGATGCCACTCGGTGTTGCCTGTCCCGATGCCCGACCACGCGTTGCCGCTCGTGAGGAGCGTCGGCGGCGTCGTCCAGGCCCCGTCGAACGATTCCGTGAGTAGCGTTTGACCGAGAGCCGCGGGCGGGACAAAGAGCGCGAGCCAGACCACTGCACCGCTCACCCCTTGGCGGGCACCAGCCGGAATCATTCATCCTCCGAAACTCGTGGCGCGCGTGCAATCCCTGCGACGGCGCTGCGATGGAGTACGCCGCACGCCGAGAGGATCGCGAGCGACGGGGACAGGCGGGGAGATTTTCTGACGACGACAGTTCTAAGCCTAGTAGTTGGATATGCATGCTGTCAACGCACCGAGCGCGGCGGCGTGCATCGTGCACGAGATCTAGAATCGATACAGGCTCTTGATGCGCCCCCAGGTGGACGGCTCCGCCTGTGTCACGGCCTGCACCGTCACGCGGCCCTCGCACGTGACGACGTCGAGCGACTCGTTCGCCGCGTTGCGCAGGATCGCGAGCGTCACGCGGAAGATGCACGTGCCCGGCCCCATCGGCACGAACGGAATCGTCATGAGCGTGCCGGGACCGTTCGTGGTGGGACCGAGCGACGCCGCGTCGCAGCCGAGCGTATCCGGCGCCGCGGTGTACGGGTAGAAGAAGTGCGGCACGGAGGCGATCACGCTGCCTTCGTCGATCGAGAGGGGCGCGCCCATCACGAGCGGGTTGTGTGTGAGGCGAATCGAGTAGCCCTGCAGGTCGGAGGGAGGTCCATCCGCCGTGATGCGCAGCGTCACCGGTTGTCCCACGAACACGGTCGTGTCCGCGGGTTCGGCGCACACCCGCACAGCCGCCGGTGGTGGCGGGAGCACGGTGACCTTTCCGTCGCACATCGTCACAGGGAACTGGTTGTTGTGCGAGTCGCGCAGGTCCGCGAAGGTGAGATGGAACACGCTCACGCCCGGCGTGAGGCCGGAAAGCTCGAACGTCCCGAGCGTACCCGGCCCACCCGTCGTCCCCACCAGCACGGCGGCGTCGAAACCGATCGTATCGGGCGGCGCGCCGTACGGCACGAAGAAGTGCGTGACGCTTGCGAGCACGTCGCCCCCCGCCGTCACGGGCGATCCCAGGACCGACGGCGCGTACGTGAGGCGAATCGAATAGCCCTTGAGGTCCGTCGTGGGGCCGTCGGCCGTCACGCGCACGGTGACCGGCGCTCCGTACGGAATCACGGAGTCCGCCGGAACCACACAGACGGTGACGGCACGCGCCGCGCCGTGCACGCCCATGAGCGTGCACAGAGCGGCTGCGATCGTCCTGATCGTTCGCCTCATCGCGCTTAGCGAACGACGTGCAACGTGTGCGTAAAGGTGCGGCCGTTCACCGCCATGCGCACAAGGTAGATGCCCGATCCCACGGTGCGGCCGGACGTATCGCGACCGTCCCACTGCGTGATCTGCTCACCCGCCGCCTGCTCTTCGTTGACCAACGTGCGCACCATCCGGCCCTGCACGTCCACGATCGCCACGTTCACGCGACCCGCTTCGTGCAGTCCGTAGCGGATCACGGACTGTGCGCGCATCGGGTTCGGCGTCACCAGACCAAGCGCCGTCACGTCCGGAATCCGGACGCTCGGCGTCACGTCCGTCTGTCCGTTCACGGTGACCGGCTCGTTCTGCGCGTCGCGACCGTCCACGGACGCGAGCGTGAGACCCGGGTTCCCCGCAGCGAGAACGCGGAACGTCACGCGCGCGAGTTCACCCTGACCCGTGATGCCCGGCCCCTCGCCGAGGATCGCGGCATCCACGTTACCCGGCCCCGACGAGAGCGCGATGCCCGGCAGCGATTGCTGCGTGAGGAGCGCGCCCTGCGTCGTGTTCACCGGCGCGATGACCGCGTGGTCGTATCCGAGCTGCGTCGTGAGACCGTGCACGTTCCCCGCGCCGTTCATCTCGAGCACCACGTCGAACGTCTCGCCCACGCCCGGCAGTGCCGGCACGTGCAGCGTGAGGTCGTTCGACGTTGCCACGCTCGGTTGATGCACCGGCGCCGCGACCTGTCCGAAGTTGATCGCGAACAGGATCAGGTCCTCGAACTGCAGCACGTTGTCCGTGAGCGGACGGCCGTCGATGTAGTGCGTCGTCGTCGGTCCGATGTCGAGGTAGTTGAACGGATCGTTCGAGGCGAGAGTCGCGCCATAGTGGAATCCGAGCAAGGACACGTCCACGGTGTTGACCGCATTGTTGCCTTGGCCCGGCGTGCCGTTGGTCACGTCTCCCAGGTGGTAGTTGAGCGTGCCGTTCGTGCCGTTCGAGGCGGCGGACACATTGCCGCAGCCGTCCCTCGCGAACGCGACGTAGTACCAGACGTCGCGCCCCGTCGTTTCATCCGTCTGCCCGCTCGCCGTCACACTCGTGAGCGTCCACGGCGCGCTCGGCGGATAGCTCGGTGCGCTCGGGGCCGCACCGCCGTTGTCGTCGTACTCCGGGTAGAACCCGAAGCCCGCGCGATAGACCTCGATCGCCGTTGCGCCGACGGGCGGCGTGAACGTGAGCGTGATCTTCGTCGTACCGTCGGTGTCGTTGCCCGTGCGGTCCTGCGAGGCGCTGAGCGAGGTGACCGCGCCGATGGTACCCGGCGTGTTCGTCACCGTGATGGAGAACGACGCGCTGCCGAACTCGCCGCTCGCGGCTGTTGCGGTGAGCGTGACCGGGCCGTAGGTCGGTCCGCTTTCGAACGCATTGCACGGCGGGGTCCACGTGAATTCACCGGTCGACGCGTTGACGCTTGCGCCGCTGGGCCCGCCGCTCATGCTCCACGTCAGCGGTGACGACGCGCAGCCGCCGATCGTCGCGCTCGGTGTCAGGCTGAGAAGCACACCTTCCGCCACCGTCTGGTTGCTGATGCTCGCGACCGTGACGGATCCCGGCGTGTTCG
>CAZEPH010000373.1:0-3257 GCA_964514075.1 uncultured bacterium
CGGCGGCCTGCTCGGCGTCGACCTGCACGCGGTCGTGACGCGCATGCCGGCCGCATCGCATCGCCCGATGATCGCGCCCGTCCTCCAGGAACACGCACTCGGCGCCGCGCTGAATCTCGCCGGTGCGGCGGCCTCCGTGGCGCTCCTTCCGTTGCACGGGAAGGGCGATTTGCTCGGCGTGCTGCTGCTGTCCAGCGAGACGCCGAGCGCCTTCTGTCTCGAGCAGGAGTCGCTGCTCACGACGTTCTCCGTGCAAGCCTCGGTGGCGCTGACGAACGCGCGGCTCTATCGCGAACTCGAGCGTACGCTCATCGGGATCCTGATCGCTCTTGCGACCGCCCTGGAAGCGAAGGACCGGTATACCGAAGGGCACTCCGCGCGCGTCGCGTGGTACGGCGTCGTGATCGGAAAGGAGATGGGTCTCGGTCCCGCGGATCTGGAGAATCTCCACCGCGCCGGCTTGATCCACGACATCGGCAAGATCGGCATCGGCGGGTCCATTCTGCGCAAGCCGGGGCCGCTCACCGAGCCGGAGTGGCAGAAGATGCGCATGCACCCGTTGGTCGGTGCGGACATCATCAGCTCGATCGACATGCTGAGCGGCGCGCTGCCCGGCGTGCGCCAGCACCACGAGCGATGGGACGGGTCGGGATATCCGGACGGCTTGGCGGGCGAGAACATCCCGCTCATCGCACGCGTTCTGTCCGTCGCGGACGCGTTCGACGCGCTCACGACGGATCGCTCGTACCGCAAGGGATGCTCCGCCGAGGCGGCCTTCGCCGAGATCGCACGATGGTCGGGCACGCAGTTCGACCCCACCGTCGTGGACGCGCTCGAACGGTGTCTGCCCGAGATGTTGGATTCCAATGACAACGAGATAGGAGAGGCAGCATGAACGTCGCGTGCTCCAATTGCGGCCATGGGGAGTGCTGGCCGGAAGATCGGTTCTGCGTGAAGTGCGGTCGCCGCCTCTCGGGGAGCCGGTCCGAAGAGCAAGACGTCGCGTCAGTGACCATGAAGGTGGCGGATGCGGCGTACGTGCAGGTGAAACTCGGAAACGTGTACCGCAAGAAGGGCAACCTCGACGCGGCCATTCGCGCGTACAAGAAGGCGCTCGACATCGACGCCGCGTGTGCGGCGGCGCATCAAGCCTTGGCGGAAGTGCAGGCGGAGTCGGGGGCGCTGGGCGCCACCGGCACCGATCGATAGGAGAGAGACGATGGCTGTGATGTGCGGTCTCTGCCAGCACGACAACCGGGACGGAAGTTTCTTCTGCGCGCAGTGCGGAATGAAGCTGCACTTCATGGAGATTCCGCCGGTCGCGCTCGTTCCGCTCAATCGCAGCACGTGCGCCCGGCAGGTGCTGAGCAACGAGACGAACTACATCGGGCGCGAGCCCACGAACCACATGGTGCTCGCCGATGGCTCCGTGTCGAAGCGCCACGCGAAGCTCAATTTCGTGGACGGCAACTTCGAGTTGGAAGACATGAACAGCGCCAACGGGACGTATTTGAACGGCGAACGCGTCATCGGCACCGTGCGCGTGCGACCCGGGGACTTGCTCCGTCTGGGGACGGTGATTCTGCGGTTCGAGTCGGCGCGCGCATCCGACGCGGCGTAACGCAATGCGGCCGCTCCCCTGCGGGAGCGGCCGCGCGTCTGGTGCCTGCGCTTACTTCGAGGGCGACCCGCTGGGTGCGCCGCCCGTTCCCGACTTCGCTGCGTTTGCGAAGTCGCCGGCCGTCACCATCGTGATCTTCTCGAGTGAAATGTGCTTGCGCATCGCGGCGGCGACCTTCTCGGGCGTGAGCGCCGCCACCGTGCTCTCGAGACTGGACGCGTACGCCATCGTGCGGCCGACGTACTCGTACGACGTGAGCGTGTTCACCAACTCGCGGTCCTGCGACCGCGACACCTGGCGGCCCTGCAGCCAGCCCTTCTTCGCTTCCGCCACTTCGTCCGCGGTGAAGCCGTCCTTCAAGAGACGCGCGATCTCCTCTTTGTATGCGGCGAGCAGCCTGTCGCGGTTCTGCGGCGCGTAGATGGCGTAGCTGCCGAACACGCCGTCGCGGTCCCACGAACTCACCTGCAGGAACGATCCGGCGCCGTAGCTCAGTCCTTCCTTCTGGCGCAAGCGTGACGCGATGCGCGAGTTCAGGAAGCCGCCGCCCGTGATGAAGTTGCCGAGCGTCAGAGCGGCCCAATCCGGGTCGTCGTCACGGACTTCGATGCGCTGCCCCGCGAGGAAGATCGCGTTGGCCTTGTCCGGCGTCTCCAGTTTGATGTCCGTGCGCGGAATGTCCCGATACGTGGACGCCAGACGCACAGGCGCCACCTGCGACTTCCACGAACCGAACAACTCCGTCGCCAGCGCTTTTGCCGCCGCGGCGTCGCAGTCGCCGGCAATGGCCAACTCGCCGCTCGTCGCGCCGTAGAAGCGCGAGTGGAACGCCTTCACTTGATCGAGCGTGGTCGCAGCGAGTGCGGCGATCTGCTCCTCCGGCGTCATCGTGTAGCGCGGATCCTCCGGCGGATACGGTCCCATGTGGCGCTGCAGCGCGTTCTGTCCGCGCTGGATGGGATCGCTCTTCGCGTTCTCCGCTTCCGTCGTCTGCTCCTTCTTGAGCAGGTCGAACTCCGTTGCCGGAAACGCGGGCGACTTCAGCACCTCTGCGACCAGACGCAGCACCGCCGGCAGATTCTCCCGGGTGGTCTCGATGGTCGCGAACGCCTGCTGCGCGTCGCCGTCAATGCGCACCGTCGCCTTCAGGCGATCGAACTCGTCCTGCAGTTGCTGGCGCGTGTGCTGCGTCGTGCCGCGCAAGAGCATGCTGCCGGTGAGACCTCCCGCGGTCGCTTGGCCCACGAGGCTCTGCGGGTCGCCGAGGTGCAACACGAGCCGCGCCTGCACCGTTTCGCCGCGCGTCTTCTTGGGCAGCATCACTAGCTTGAGGCCCGACGGGAGATGCGAGCGCATCAACCGCGCTTCGATGTTCTCCGGGGTGGCCTCGAAGGCTTCACCCTGTGCAAGTCCCGCGCCGCCCGTGTAGTCCTTCACGAGCGCGTCGATGTCCGGATTGGCCGGCACCTCTGCGCGGACCGGCTTCTCGGTCGGGAAGAACAACCCCGCCGTGCGGTTCGACGACACGAGATACGTCGATGCAACGCGGGTCACGTCTTCCGGCTTCACCGCTTTCATGCGGTCGCGATACACGAACATGAGCCGCCAGTCACCCCACGCGCTCCATTCGGAGAGC
>CAZEPH010000374.1:0-3249 GCA_964514075.1 uncultured bacterium
TCTCGTGCGTCTCGCCGCACGCAACGCGTTGCACGCGCTCGAGCGGCAGCGCACCGGTGGAACCGCCGCGTGGGTCGGGGACGAGGCCGCACAGGATCTCGCCCGCGAACTGTCGCTTGCGATTGTTCCGCGCCGTATCGAAGGCTACGACGTCTCGAATATCGGCGGCCGGTTCGGCTGCGTGTCACTCGTCACGTTCTACCGCGGCGCGCCGCGGCGCAGCGAGTACCGCACGTTTCGCATTCGCGACGTCGAGGGCCAGGACGACTTCGCCATGCTGCGCGAGGCGCTCACGCGCCGCTTTACCGGTTCTCTCGTGACGAGCCTCCCCGAACCCGACATGATCATGATCGATGGGGGAGCGGGACAGGTGTCGTCCGCCGCGTCCGTGCTCCGTGACGTGGGGCGCGCGGAGCTTCCGCTCGTCGGTCTGGCTAAGAAGCACGAAGAGATCTACCCGTGGTCGTGGGAGACGCTGGGCGTCCGTACACCGCTGCGATTGTCGCGCCGATCCGAGGGATTGAAGCTGTTGCAGCGCGTGCGCGACGAAGCGCACCGCGTCGCCGTCTCGTACAACAGGAAACTGCGCCGTCCCGCGATTCGCCGCTCGCGCCTCGAGGACATCCCCGGACTCGGTCCGAAGCGCGCGCGTGTGTTGCTCACCGCGTTCGGTTCGCTGGAAGCCCTGCGCGGGGCGACCGCGGCCGATCTGGAACGTGTGCCGGGCATCGGACCGTCTCTCGCGTCGCAGATCGCGGAGTGGGTTGCACGGAATGCCGCGGCGAGATCGACATGATGGATCGCTTCGACGACATGGGCACGGTCGGCGACGTGCGGATCGGGCGACTTGTCGTCGGTCCGCTCGAGGAGAACTGCTACGTCCTCGCCCCCGCGGTTGGCGGCGACGCGATCGTCATCGATCCGGGCGACGACGCGGAGCGCATTCTGCTCGCGGCGCGCGCGTGGGGTCTCACGCCGCGCGTCATCGCGAACACGCACGGCCACATGGACCACATCGGCGCAAACGCCGCGGTGGTCGCCGCGGGGCACAACGTGGAACTTGCGATCCACGCAGATGACGCCGCGATGCTCACCGATCCCACGCGCAACCTGTCCACGTTTCTCCCGCCGGAGATCACGTCGCCCGCCGCCACGCGCCTGCTCGTACACGGCGACGACCTCACATGCGGCGCGGTGCGGCTCCGGGTCATTCATACGCCAGGGCACACGCCCGGAGGCGTATCGCTGCTGCTCGGCGACAGCGTTCTTTTCTCCGGCGACACCCTTTTTGCCGGATCGGTCGGTCGTGTGGATTTCCCGGGCGGATCGTGGCGCACGCTCATGTCGAGCATCGTCGCCCGCCTGCTGCCGCTCGCGAACACCGTGCGCGTCCTGCCTGGACACATGGGCGTCACGACAATCGGGGAGGAGCGCCGTGCGAATCCGTTCGTGCGCGAGTTCCTCGCGCAGGAGCGTGCGTGAGCGCCGCCGCCGGCTTCGCACCCGTCGTGCGCCGCTTTCTCACGTACCTCGCCTCCGAGCGCGGCCTCAGCGACGCGACGCTGTCGGCGTACGCGGCGGACGTGCGGCGATTTGCCGACGGCCTCGGGCGCCGCGGCGCGCGCGACTTCGGCGAGATCTCGCGCGACGACGTAGAGCGATTCCTCGCCGAGCTGACGCGCCGCGGGCTCGCGCCCGCCAGCGTGGCGCGAGCATCCTCCTCGGTGCGCGCTCTCGTCCGCTTTCTGCTGCTCGAAGAGCTCACGCGCGAGGATCCGACGCTGCGCGCGTCTCGCCCGCGGGCGATGCGCCCGCTTCCGCATGTTCTTTCCGCAGAGGACGTCGAGCGCTTGCTCGCCCTCCCCGACACCACCACGCCCCGCGGCCTGCGCGATCGCGCGATGATGGAGCTGATGTACGGTGCCGGACTGCGCGTATCGGAATTGCTGCGTCTCGGTCCGTCCGCCGTCCGGCTGGACGACGGCTTCGTCGTCGTGATCGGCAAGGGCAACAAGGAACGTCTCGTTCCTCTGGGTCGACTCGCGCGCGATATCGTGCGACGATATCTTCTTGACGGGCGGCCTCACCTGCCCGGCGCGCAGCGATCCCTCTTTCTCTTTCCCTCTCCGCGCGGCGGTGCGCTCACGCGGATGGCCTTCTGGAAGATCCTCCGAGCGTGGGCCACACGCGCGGGTCTCGGCGACCGCGTCACGCCTCACGTGCTTCGCCACTCGTTCGCCACACACCTCATCGATGGGGGAGCCGACCTCCGTCTCGTCCAGGAGATGCTCGGACATGCGTCCATCAGCACCACGCAGATCTATACTCACGTCGGTCGTCGCCGCCTCATGGAGGTGTATCGGCGCCATCATCCGCGTGCGTAGCGCCGCCGCACTCCTCGCGGTCGCGTCCCTCGCGTTCGCGACGACGCCGGCGCGCGCGGAACGCGTGGGCTCCGTCTCTTTCGGCGGGCTGGTCGGCGTCGGCACGCTCTTCTCCGACGCGCTCCCACCGAACCTCGGAATGGACAAAGTGGATCTGAGCCCGTACTCGTTCGGACTCAACCTCGGCGCTCGTTTCCGCTACAAACTGCGCGGCGCACAGGGCCTCGAGTTTGCCTTTGAATCGCAAGAGTTCTCGTACGACGGACTCGCACAATCGGGTGCACCGCAGAAGCTCCATCTGGACGTGGTCTCCGTCGAGTACATGCGCTACTTCAGCCGGCAGGCGCCGCGCTCGCGCTACCTCTTGGCGGGCCTCGCGACCCAGACGAAGGTGGAGTCGCGGCTGGCAAACAACGAGAGCCAGTTCGACAGCAGTCACGGATTGGGTGTCGTGTTGGGCGCGGGGACGGAGTCGTTTCGCGGATCCCGCAGCCTCGGCTTCGACATCTCCGGGCGCGTGTATCCCTTCACGCTGTTCGGCGGCCGGTACGCGATGACCGCCACACTGACGCTCGGCGTAAACTACTACATGCAACCCTAGCGGCGCGTGACACCCCCTCTTGTCGGCGACGCGGTCGTCCACGCGCGTTTCGGCCGTGGTCTCGTGGTGGACGTGCGGACGCACGCGCAACGCACCCTGATCGAGATCGCATTCCGCGATCGCGTGCGCACTCTGGATGCCGCGCACCCGTTGCTCGACCATCGACCCGCAGCCTCCGAGGAGCGCGCGGTCGAGTGGCGCTGGACGTCCTCCCTCGAGACGCTGCACGCCGCCGCCCTGCACGGCGGGACATGCACGCACGCG
>CAZEPH010000375.1:0-3238 GCA_964514075.1 uncultured bacterium
GTCGAGCACCGGAATGCCCTCGGTGATACACACGACGAAGTCGATACCCGCTTCCGACGCCTCGAGCACGGCGTTCGGCGCGTGCGCCGCGGGCACGTAGATGCACGACGCCGTTGCACCCGTCGCATCCACCGCGTCGCGCATCGTATCGAACACGGGGATCTCGTCGAGATACTGCCCGCCTTTGCCCGGCGTCACGCCGCCGACCAGTTGCGTGCCGTACGCTTTCATGGCGCGCGAGTGGAACGACCCGTCGCGCCCCGTAATGCCTTGCACGAGCACGCGCGTGTTCTTGTCGAGGAGAATGCTCACGCGCGCACCTCCTTCGCACGGGCGATCACCGCTTTGACCGCATCATCCATCGTGGACGCCCAACCGAGACGTCCGCGTCCTTCACGCTCGAGCAACTCCATCGCCTCCGCTTCGTTCGTTCCGGTGAGACGGATCACGATCGGCAGGTTCACCTCGAACGTATCGAGCGCGGTGAGAATCCCGCGCGCCACGTCGTCGCACCGCGTGATGCCGCCGAAGATGTTGATCAGCACCGCGCGCACGTCGGGATCCGCCGTGAGGATGCGCATCGCCGCGACAACCTTGTCGGGATTCGAACTGCCCCCGATGTCGAGGAAGTTCGCCGGTTCGCCGCCGTAGAACTGGATGAGATCCATCGTCGCCATCGCGAGCCCCGCGCCGTTGACGCAGCAGCCGATCGAACCTTTCAGCGCGACGAACGAGAGGTTCGCGTTGCGCGCCGCCGTTTCGCGCGCGTCTTCGGCAGTGACGTCGCGCATCGCTTCGAGGTCCGCGTGACGGAAGAGCGCGTTGTCGTCGATCGACATCTTCGCGTCGATCGCGAATGCCTCTCCGCCCTTCGTGATGACGAACGGGTTCACCTCTACGAGCGACGCATCCTGGTCCCAGAACACGCGCTCCATCGCCTGAATCGCATGCGCGACGGATCCAACGTGGAGTTCGTCGAAGCCGATCGCCCGCGCCGCGTCGCACGCATCCTCGTAGGAGAGCCGGTGCATCGGGTTGAGCGCGCGGCGGAGGATCTTGTGCGGCGCACGCGCCGCCACCTCCTCGATGTCCACTCCGCCTTCGGCGCTCGCCATCAGCATCGGCGCCTGCGTCGCGCGGTCTACGAGGATCGACATGTAGAACTCGCGGTCGATGTCGACGGCCGGCGCAAGGAGCACCTGGCGCACCGGGAGGTCCTTGATGCGCAGACGCAGGATCGCCCGCGCCGCGCTTTCCGCGTCCTCCGGCGTGCGTGCGAGTTTCACGCCGCCCGCCTTGCCGCGGCCGCCCGCGTGCACCTGCGCCTTCACGACGACCGTCCCGCCGATCTCGCTCGCGATGCGTCGCGCTTCTTCCGGTGAACTCGCGACGTCGCCGCGCGGCACCGGCATCCCTGCCGCCGCAAAGAGCGCGCGGGCTTGGTACTCGTACAGGTTCATCAGCGTCTCCTGACCGTCGTTGTGCGCGCCGGCTTCGCGTCGGTTTTCCCCTCGCCGTCGCCCATGTGCAAGTGTTCGCCGATCAGCTCGCGCAACGTCGGCGCGCCGATCTCCGAGAGTTCGTAACGCACGCGCACTGCCGGTTTCGAGAACGTGGCGACACGCCGGAGGTCGATCGGCGTGGCGATCACCACGACATCCGCCGGCATCGCCGCAATCGTCTTCGTGAGTTCCGCGATCTGCTTCGGACCGTATCCGAGCGCGGGCAGCACGGGCCCCATGTGCGGGTACTTCGCGTACGCCGCCTTGATCGATCCCACCGCGTACGGACGGGGGTCCACCATTTCCGCCGCGCCGTAGCGCCGCGCGGCAATCACGCCCGCGCCGTACGGCATCTCGCCGTGCGTGATCGTCGGTCCGTCTTCGATCACGAGCACGCGCTTGCCGCGCAACGTCTCGCCGTCCTCGAGGAAGATCGGGCTCGCGGCATCCACCACGTGCGCGCGGGGGTTGAGCGCGTGTACGTTCGCCCGCACCGTCTCGATATTCTGGTACGTCGTCGTCGTCTCCTTGTTGATGACGACGATGTCCGCCATGCGCAGATTCGTCTCGCCGGGGTGATACGTCAACTCGTGTCCGGGCCGGTGCGGATCCACGACCACGATGTGGACGTCCGGGCGGTAGAACGGCGTGTCATTGTTCCCGCCGTCCCACACGACAACGTCCGCTTCTTCCTCGGCGGCGCGGAGGATCTTCTCGTAGTCCACGCCGGCGAACACGATCGACCCCGCGTCGATGTGCGGTTCGTACTCCTCGCGCTCCTCGATCGTGCACGCGTGCTTGTCCAGGTCCTTGTACGCCGCGAACCGCTGCACGATTTGCTTGCGCAGATCGCCGTAGGGCATTGGGTGGCGCACCACCGCAACGCGGAAGCCCGCGTCCTTGAGCAGCTGCGCGACATAGCGCGTCGTTTGGCTCTTGCCGCTCCCCGTGCGGGTCGCGCAGATCGCGACGACGGGTTTCGTGCTGCGCAGCATCGTCTCGCGCGTCCCGATCAAGCGGAAGTCCGCGCCGATCGCGCTCACCATCGAGGCCTTGTGCATGACGTACTCGTGCGGGACGTCGGAATACGCGAACACCACCTCGTCCACGCTGTCGCGGACGATGAGCGACGGCAGGTCGTCCTCGCCGTGGATCTTGATCCCTTTCGGGTAGAGCCGGCCCGCGAGTTCCTTCGGGTACGTGCGGTCCGCGATGTCCGGAATCTGCGTCGCGGTGAACGCGACGACTTCGTAGTCCTCGTTATCGCGGAACCGCGTGTTGAAGTTGTGGAAGTCGCGTCCCCCGGCTCCCATGATGATGACGCGCGTGCGTTTCATGACGAACGTGTCCTCCGGCGCGAGTGTGTTCACGGCAACGAATCAACCATCGACCGGCGCAGAGCGCGGTCGCACTCGCGTGCGGCTCAGGGGAACGCGTACAGCTGTTCGCCGAGCCGCCATTTTCGATAGGCGGAGGTGGTCATCGCAGGGGACCGACGTGCAGGTGTCATCGACTGGTGCATCGGTGCGCCAGTCCGAGAGCGCTCTCGCTGGCTGTTCGCACCCTACGGGTCGGCGTCGAGGGGTGTCAAGCGAGCACGCCCGGGGACGCCGCGCATGCGAAACGGGGAGCGCCTCTCGGCGCTCCCCGCTCGTTTTGTGCTCCGTCAGGTCACCTACACTTGGCGAACGTTCGCCGCCTGCAGTCCCTTCGGCCCTTGCACGATGTCGAACTCC
>CAZEPH010000376.1:0-3215 GCA_964514075.1 uncultured bacterium
GCCTTGGCGGAGCGCGGGGAAGATCCAGTCGCTCGGACGCGCGGCGTACGCGGAACCGACGGTCGCGGCCTCTTCGCCGGTGCACGTGCCGTAGAAGCCCACCTTGCCCATGCGCTGCAGCGAGAGCATGCGCGTGTCGAGCAAGCGCGAGAGCGACATCGCGCGGTACATCGTGTGCAGATCGGCGGCGGCGAGTTGCGGTGCGCTCTCGCCGATCAGGCGGCCGTCGTCGTCGAGGAGGCGAACGAGGTCGCCGGTGTCCGTCGCGGGTTTCTTCGCTCGTGTGGGCATGAGGCTCGCAGGATAGTGGAAGCGTGAGAGCGAGCGCAACGAGACCGGCAAAGCCCGATGCCGCGCGGCTCGCGTTCCCCGGGTTCTACGAGAGCGTCGCGCGCGCCGGGTCTTCGAGGCGCGCCTTGACGTCGTAGAGGAAGTCCGCGGCCACCGCGCCGTCCACGACGCGGTGGTCGAGCGACAGCGACAGGTTCGTCATGTCCCTCACGACGATCTCGCCGTCGCGGAACACGACGCGCTTCGCGATTTCGTGCACGCCGAGGATGGCGACCTCGGGGTGATTGATGATCGGCGTGGCGAGCACACCGCCCTTCGCGCCCGTTGTCGTGATGGTGAACGTGGAGCCGGTGAGTTCGTTCAGCGCGAGCCTGCCGGCGCGCGCGCCGTCGGCGAGGCGCGCGATCTCGCTCGCGAGCGCCCACACGTCGAGGCGATCCGCGTCGCGCACCACCGGCACGAGCAAGCCGTTCTCCGACGCGGTGGCGACGCCGATGTGATAGCGCCGCTTGAGCACGATCTCCGCGCGCGCCTCGTCGAGCGACGCGTTGAGCATCGGGTACGCGCGCAACGCAGGCAACAACGCCCGCACGATGAACGGCAAGAACGTGAGCTTCACGCCGCGCCCCGCGGCGTCGTCCTTCATCGAGTCGCGCAGCGCGACGACGTTGGTCATGTCGACTTCCGCGACGAACGTGAAGTGCGGGATCGTGCGCGCGGCGTGCGCCATGGCTTCGGCGATCTTGCGGCGCAGACCGCGGAGTGGAACGCGTTCTTCGTCGCTCGCCGCTGCCGCGCCGCCGCCGCCGCTTGACGACGCGGCGCGCACGTCGTCGCTCGTGACGCGTCCGCCGGGGCCTGTGCCGGCGATGGCGTTGATGTCGACGCCGAGGTCCTTCGCGAGGCGCCGCGTTGCAGGCATTGCGTGCGTCCGGCGCGCCGGAGACGCATCCGGCGCTCGCTCGGGCGCGCGTTCCGGCGAGCCACTCGCCGCTCGCTCAGGCGCGCGCTGCGCGCGCTGCGCGCGCTGCGCGCGCTGCGCGCGCGATTCGCTCGCCGGCGAGAGGCCCGCCGGAGCAGGGGCGCCGCCGCCGTTCGCGGCGTCGGCGTCGATCTCGATCAGCACCGTTCCCACCGGCACGACCGCGCCCGCATCCACACACACGCGCGACACGCGGCCGGTCGCAGGCGCGGGAAGAATCACCGTCGCCTTGTCCGTGAGCACTTCGACGATCTCTTGGTTCTCGCGGACGTCGTCGCCGGCGGCGACGAGCCAGCGCACGACCTCGGCCTCGGCGACGCCCTCGCCGATGTCGGGCAAACGAAACTCCATCAACATTCCGCCACTGCGCGCACGGCTGCGAGCACGCGCTCCACGTCGGGCAGATACAATTGTTCCAATGTATAGGGAAACGGCGTGTCGAAGCCCGCGACGCGCAACACCGGCGCTTCCAAAGACGTGATCGCGCGTTCCGCGATCAACGCAGCGAGCTCCGCGCCGTAGCCGCACGTGCGCGGCGCTTCGTGCACGATCACCACGCGGCCCGTCTTCGTCACCGAATCCAGCACGGCCTGCACATCCAGCGGAACGAGCGTGCGCAGATCGAGCACTTCCACCGAGCCGACGCCCTCCGCGTCGGCGCGCTCCGCGGCCTCCACGCACGTCGGTACCATCGAACCGTATGCGAGCACCGTGACGTCGTTGCCCTCGCGCGCGAGGCGCGCGACGCCGAGTGGCGTCGTGTACGCGACCTCGGGCACCTCGCCCTTGCCGTGGCGATACAATCGCTTCGGTTCGAGAAACACCACGGGATCATCGCCCTCGAGCGCGGCGAGCAACATGCCCTTCGCATCGAACGGCGTGGACGGAATCGCCACGACCAACCCCGGCGTGTGCGCGAAGTAAGCCTCGGGCGATTGCGAGTGATACAACCCGCCGCGGATGCCGCCGCCGTACGGCGCGCGCACCACCATCGGGCACGAGTACTGTCCGTTGGAGCGATAGCGAAACTTCGCCATCTCCGAAACGATCTGGTCGAACGCGGGAAAGATGAAATCCGCGAATTGTATTTCGGCGACGGGGCGCAGGCCATACAACGCCATGCCGATCGCCGCGCCGACGATCCCGTTCTCCGCGAGCGGCGTGTCCATCACGCGATCCGCGCCGAACTCGCTCTGCAATCCTTCCGTCACGCGGAACACGCCGCCGTTCACCCCGATGTCCTCGCCGAGCAACACGACGCGGCGGTCGGCCGCGAGGGCCGTCCGCAGAGCGTCGGTAAGGGCTTGCACCATGGTGAGGGTGGGCATGGGAAGAGCAACATAGAAGAAGGCTGCGGCGCGCGCAACGCGGTCGCACGGGTGTGTGGGCGCGACGCTTGCCGCTCAGCTTTGACCGCTGCTAACCTTGGGTTGTCTGGAGCGCCCACTCACGCCGGCCACCGGACGCATGCCTCGTGAACAGCACGCCACTGGCGCTCACCTCGGAGGTGACTTCTCATGCTGCTCCGCCCACTTCTCGCCCGACTTCCCCTCAGCATGAGCCGCAGTATCATCGGTCCCATCAGCGTCGCATTGCTCCACTCCGCAACGGTCCACGCCGCGACGCCGTTCGTGCACGAGACGGTGGACGCGACGGGGAACACGGGCCAGTACACGTCGCTGGCGCTAGACGCGCAGGGAAACCCGCGGATCAGCTACCAGGACCTGACCAATCTCGACCTGCGGTACGCAAGCAAGAGCGGGGGGGTGTGGACGCTGGAAACGGTGGACGCTGTGGGGAATACCGGGCCGTACACGTCGCTCGCGCTGGACGCGCAGGGGAACCCGGGCATCAGCTACTCCGACCAGACGAACGGGGACCTGCGGTACGCGAGCAAGAGCGGAGGCGTGTGGACGCTGGAGACGGTGGACGCGACGGGAAA
>CAZEPH010000377.1:0-3205 GCA_964514075.1 uncultured bacterium
GCGAACTCGCGGTGGAGTACCTCGGTCGCTACGACCTCGTGCAGATCGGCCAGGAGGACATCCGCCACGATGCGGTCCGGCCCGTGCGCTCGACGGGTCAGCGGCCGGCCGACGAACCGGAGCGGTCGTCCGCCATGGTGGAGAAGTTGCTCACGGACGTCAGTACGCCGGGCGACACGGGCGACACGGGCGACACGGGATCGACCGCGCACCGCGTCACCGTGCCCGCGCGTTCCGTCACGGAGCGAAAGATCGAAGCGCGCATGAAGGGCTACGAGGGCGACCCGTGCCCCGAGTGCGGACAGATGACCATGGTGCGCAACGGCACCTGTCTGCGCTGCGATTCCTGCGGATCCACGTCGGGTTGTAGCTAGGCCTCGCGCGACGCGCCCGCGGACGGTTTTCGTCCGCGGGCGTGCGTGCATTCGCCCCCGCGCTTCGTCATAATCGAAGTGTGTTCCTGCCTGATTGCCATCGCGTGACCCGCGCCGTTCGCGCAGCGATCGCGCTCGTGTGCGCGTGGGGCGGTGTCGCGCACGCGCTCACGAGCGACGACTTCCGCTGGTGGCCGGGCTTCGCGCGCGCCGGCGTGGACTGCGCGGTGTACGCGATCACCACGTATCACGGCGACATCATCGCCGCGGGTGGATTCGAGCACGCAAACGGCGTACGCGCGCCGGGCGTGGCGCGCTGGGACGAGGCACGCGCTGCGTGGATTCCTCTCGATGGCGGCGTGGACGGCACCGCCTACGCCCTCGCCGTGTGGAACGATCGCCTGGTCGTCGCGGGATCGTTCACGCACGCGGGACCGATCGCCGCGGCGCGCATCGCATCGTGGGACGGCACGCGATGGTCTGCGCTGGGTGCCGGCGTGAGCGGCGGCGCGGCGGAAGTCCGCGCACTGACGGTGTGGAACGGCGTGCTCGTCGCGGGCGGGTTGTTCTCGACCGCGGGAGCGGCGAGCGCGGCGAACATCGCGACGTGGGACGGAGCGGCCTGGAGCGCGCTCGGCAGCGGAGCCGACGGCGAGGTGTACGCGCTCTGCACGCACGCGCCGAGCAACGCGCTCATCGCGGCGGGCGCGTTCGCGACGACGGGAGGTGCGAGCACGCCGGCCATCGCGCAGTGGAATGGCGCGGCGTGGTCGAGCGTGGGGACGGGGCTCGCGGGCGGATCGTTTTCCCCGACCGGATACGCGCTCACCGCCACGGGCGCCGACGTCGTCGTGGCGGGTGACTTCACCAAGGCCGGCGGCGTGACCGTTTCCAACGTTGCCGCGTGGAACGGCGCCGCGTGGCGTGCGCTCGGCGCGGGCGTGAACGACGTCGCGTACGCGCTGGCGACAACGCCGGCCGGCGCGATCGTCGCGGGCGGGGACTTCACGCAAACGGGCGCGACCGGCGCGGCGCGCATCGCGCAGTGGAACGGGGTGGTGTGGTCGCCTCTGTCTACGGGATGCGACGCGACGGTGCACGCGCTCGCCGCGCGCGGCGACACGATCGTGGCCGGCGGCGACCTCACGCAAGCGGGCGCGGCGCTCGCGAGCCGCATCGCGCGATGGACGGGTGCGACGTGGGGAAGCTTCGGCCCCTCGGGCGCGGGCGGTGGTGTGGACGGCGACGTGTATGCGATCGCGCAGTACGGCGGGGCAGTCATCGTGGCGGGATCGTTCGCGCACGCAGGCGCCATCGCCGCGAACAACATCGCGCGATGGGATGGCGCAACGTGGAGTGCGCTCGGTACGGGCACGAACGGCCCGGTGACCGCGCTCGCGACGGTCGGCACGACGCTCGTCGCCGGCGGCGACTTCACTCAAGCGGGCGGTGTGAACGCGGAGGACGTCGCGCGCTGGAACGGCGCTGCCTGGTCCGCGATGGGATCGCTCGGCGCGAACAACGGTGCGGCGGTGTACGCGCTCACGCCATTCGGTACGGCGGTCATCGCTGGGGGATATCAGCAGCCGGTGACCGGTCAGCGCATCGGGTTCGTGAAGTCGTGGAACGGCAGTGCGTGGTCCACCATCGGCACGGCGTCGGTGTTCGGCTCGTTCAGCTTTGCGTCGGTGAACGCACTCACGACCTACGGCGGCGCACTCATCGCGGGCGGCGTGTTCGCCACGATGAACGGCGTCAGCGCGAACGGTGCGGCACGGTGGAGCGGTTCGGCGTGGAGCGGGCTCGGTCCCGGTGTGAGCGGCGGTCCGTCGCCGGGTATTTCCGCGTTCGCCGTGTACGGCGGCGCGCTCGTCGCGGGCGGGGTGTTCGCACAAGCGGGCGGTGCGGACGCAAACGGTATCGCGGAGTGGGACGGTACGCAGTGGACGCCGCTCGGCCCGGGCTTGACCGACGGAGGCGGATCGGCGCTCGTCTCCGCCGTCGCGATGCTCGGCGACAGCCTCTTCGCGGCGGGGCGATTCACCGGTTCGGGTGCGCGCGTCACGAACGGTGTCGCGCGGTGGACGGGCGCAGAGTGGGTGGATGTCGGCGACGGTCTCACAGGCTGCATTCCCGGCGGAGGAACGATGACCCCCGCGGGCCGCGCCCTCTGGAGCGATGGCGCGAGCCTCTATGTGGGCGGGGAATTCGGCGCGGCCGGGGTGGCGGTGTGTCACGGGATTGCACGGTGGGACCCGGTGCTGATGACGTCCGTTCCCGAGACGCCTGCCGGCGTCGGCGCCCGCACAACGTACGTCACGCAGGGCGGCGCGGCGCGACTGGCGTACACGCGCTCGGCGCCGGGGCGCGCGAGCGTGACGATCACCGATGTCCGGGGTCGCGTCATCGACCGGCGGACGCGTGTCGACGACGTGCGCGGCTCGCTGGTGTGGACGTGGACGCCGCCCGCCGCGGGCCTGTATGTCGCCGAAATCCGCGCCGCCGACGAACGCGTGGTCTGGCGCGTCCTTGGTCTGCGTTGACGCTGCGGGCGGCGTCGGTCATTCTCCCGTTCGACGCGGCCGGACTGTAGTGCCCGCACGGACCGCGCCTCACTCACAACAACCTCGCGCCTCGGCTTTCGAGCGCCGACAACGAAAGAGGGCTCGGTCGCTCCCGGCGGCCGCCGTACTGCACATTCACGGATGACATCAACTCGACTCGTGAGCGTCGGACAGACGACATCAACGCACAGGGACATTGCGACCACCGCGTCGATCATCGACGGGATTCGCTACAACCTCCGATACGAGATCGGCACGAACCGCCGG
>CAZEPH010000378.1:0-3202 GCA_964514075.1 uncultured bacterium
GCACGCTCGACAGGCCGTAGCCGTGCGTGTCGAGCGCCTCGTGCGCGGCGCGGAGCAACTCCGGATGCGACGACAGTCCGAGGTAGTTATTCGCGCAGAAGTTCAGGACCTCGCCCTGCTGCACGCGGATCGCCGCACCCTGCGGTCCCAGGAGTTCGCGCTCGCACTTGAGGAGGCCCTGCGCTTCGATGTCGGCGAGCTGTGCGCCGTAGTGTGCCTGCGTCGATGACGAGATCATGTGCTCCCCCGCGTCGTCTGCTGGTGCGATCGCCGTGTGGTCATCGTCGGGACATGTGCATCGGACCGGAAGCGCGCACGTGCCCACCGAACGTTAAGAACTGCGTGGCTCCTCCATCCTGCTGCGAAACGCCTTGCGCCCCCCGCGCGCGATCGTCCGCGGCTCGCACTCGCTCGCCAGCAGCACGCGCGACATTGCCACCGCGCGATCCACCAACTCGCGCGTGCCTTCGCGCAACGACTCGCTGTGTTGCACGTATGCGATGTTGTTCTCCATGTCCTCCGCGGACCAGCCGCGCGTGTGCGCCACGTACGGAAACTGCGGAAACACGCACCCCAACTCCGCGAAGAACCCGAGCATCTGCCCCGCCACGCCCTGCACGTTGTCCTGACCGCCCGTGATGATGAACGACGCGACTGTGTTGCGCAGGAGCACGCGGTTCCGGAGCGTGATCTGGTTCTGAATGCAGTTCATCCGCTCGATCATCTTGAAGTACAGCGCGCTCGCCGAGCCCCAGCGGATGGGCGACGCCACCAGGATCACGTCAGCCCAGTGCACGACGCCCTCGTACACCGCGGCCATCTCGTCGGTCGGGTCCATTTGCGTGATGGAGCAGGGCCACGTGCACGCGTGCGCGCTCTTGGAGTAGTAGCCCTCGCACGCGCGGACGCGCAGCGCGGAGAGACGCAGGAGCTGCGTCTCGCATGCTCCGGAGCGGGCGTGCTCGAGCGCATGGTCGAGTAAGGCGTCCGAAGTCGAATAGCGCGGATACGCTTCGTCCATCGCGGTGGTGGAGATGCCGAGCACGCGCACCGGTCCCTCCGCGCGTACGACGTCGCGTGCGACGGGATGCGGTTCGTGCGGCAGCTTGCTGCGCTGGGTCGCCGCCGTGACATTCACGAAGAGGTGATCGTTCTCCACGCGCCAGTCGTAGCGCGGCACCGCGTCCGCTTCGAAGCCCGGCTCGCCGCATCCGGTCGCGCGGTGAAACTTCCAGTGATGCCACGGACACACGATATACTCGCCATCCAGCGTACCGTCACCGAGCGGACCACCGGCGTGATTGCACACGCCGCTCACCACACCGAACGCGCCGTCCACGTAGCTCACCGCGAGCTTCGTGCGTCCCACGCTCACCTGCGTCAGCGCACGCGCGGTGAACTGCGCGACGGGACCGAGGTCGTGCCAGCTCTCATCCGTCATGCGAACCCTCCGCGAGAACGCTGCGCGCGCCATCGACGGCCGCGCGGAAGAATTCCGACAATGCGCGCGGCTGATCGTTCGCGCGACAGAGCGCCGATCCGCCAAGTACCGCGCCGAACCACTCGCCCCGATGCCACTCGCCACCGTGCGGCACGGGGCGGGGCTCCGCTCCGTTCCGCACCGGCCACGGCACAACGTACGCGTACGGCTCGTCGATGCCCTCATCGCCGAGCGACACGCCCACGTTGATGGACGCGCCGCCGAGAGCGATCAACGTGGCGATGTCGAAGTGATGCGGCCAGCACCGCACCGCGGCCCCATTGCGCGCGGGGAGATCGTCCAGTGCCGCAGCCGCATTGTGCATGTAGCGCGACAGCTCCGCACACGCCGGCGCGTCATCAACCGCGAAGGCGGCACCACGACCCACCGGATGCTCGGCGAGGCCCTCCGGCGCCGGCCATGTGTGCGGCGCCGGATCCAGCCTCTCCTGCAGCCACTTCTGAAGGGACGCCACCGTGCATCCGTCCAGCGCGAGACTCTCGCGGCCGACGAACACGTGCGCATCCGCGAGACGCAGCCCCACGCGCGTTGCTCCGATCGTCTGCGCGAGCGCGTCGTCCTCTGTGGACCACGCGAAGCTCTGTTCGCTGAAGTCCTCCGCATGCGGCAAGAGCGTCTTCCCCGCACCGCAGAGGACGTTCAGCGCCCAATGCAACTGCGTGCGCATGGGCGCGAGCGTGCGCGGATCGCGCGCACCGAGAGGACGCCACGACGGGATCATGCGCGCACTGTAGCAAAGGCCCACGCCGCGTGGCACTATCCGCCGCATGATGCAGACCGCCCCGCACCCGCTCATCGTGCAGAAGTACGGGGGCACCTCGGTAGCCACACCCGAGCGCATTCGCGCGGTGGCCGAACGCATTCGCCGCGCGCGTGCGCACGGCACGCGCCTCGTGGTGGTCGTGAGCGCGATGGGCCATACAACGGACGAACTCATCGCCCTCGCGCATCGGGTTGCGGACAAGCCGAGCCGCCGCGAAATGGACATGCTCCTCACGGCGGGCGAACGCATTTCGATGTCGCTGCTCTCCATGTGCCTCACCGACATCGGTGTGGATGCGATTTCGTTCACGGGGAGCCAGGTCGGCATCATCACGGACGGCTCGCACACGGATGCGCGCATCGTGGACGTGCGCGGGCAACGCCTCCTGGATGAACTGGCGCGCGATCGCGTGGTGATCGTCGCGGGGTTTCAGGGTGTCAGCCTGGCGAAGGAGATTACGACGCTCGGCCGCGGCGGTTCGGATACGACGGCCGTCGCGCTGGCCGCGGCCTTTCGCGCGGAGGAGTGCGAGATCCTCACCGACGTGGACGGCGTGATGAGCGCGCATCCGCGCCTCGTCCCGTCCGCGCGCCTGCGCCGCCTGCTGTCGTACGAGGAGATGATCGAGATGGCGTCGCTCGGCGCGCAGGTGCTGCACCCGCGCGCGGCGGAGATGGCGTCGCGCTACGGCGTACGCGTACACGTGCGCTCGAGTTTTCACGAGGAGCCCGGAACCATGGTGGTGGATCGCGCAACGCGCAGCACGGTGGAAGGCGACGAGATCGCAGGAATCAGTCACGACGCGGACGTCGTGCTCGTGTGCGTGGAGGGCGCCGCGGGGTGTGCGGCACGGGCGATCGCCGCTCTGCATGCGGCGGACGTGGAGCCGCGCGTCGCCTCGCACACGTCGTGCGCGGGAGCGGACGTGCTGGGCCTCG
>CAZEPH010000379.1:0-3198 GCA_964514075.1 uncultured bacterium
GGTTGGAATCGCTCGCGCCTGCTGCCGTGGCGTCCCCGCCGCCGGAGCGCGGGTTGCCCTATATCGATCGGCTCAGCGCACGCGTCGGCGATCGCGTGGACGTTCTACGCGTGACCGATGTGCTGGTCTTTCGCGCGGAGAACAAGTACGTCGTCGCCTACACCCCCTCCGCGAGCCATGTGCTCACCGAAACGCTCGATCAGCTCGAACGCGAACTCGACCCGCAGCGCTACGCGCGCGTGCATCGTTCCATCATCGTGAGTCTCGATGCCGTCGCGAGTGTGGAAGCGGGATTCGCGGGCACGTACTCGATGCGCGTACGGGGACGTCCCGATCTGGACGTCCCCGTAAGCCGTCAACGCGCCAAGACGCTGCGCGAGCGATTGCGCTTCTAGCGCCGCACCACCTTCACCGTCGTCCCCACGGACAGAACATCCGCCAGCGAGCGGTTGTTGATCATCGCGACTTCCTCCTGCGGCACGGCCAGGTCCGTGACCAGCGTCAACACCGACGCGAACGAGTCCTTCTTGTCGACCTTGCGCAGGTCGAGCCGCATCGGCTTCACGTTCTTCTTGGCGGGGTCCTGCAACGCGCGAATGGAGCGCGCCGTGGTCGCGACCGGCGACTCCATCGAGGCGTCGCCCGGAGCGCCGAGCAGCTGGAACAGCGAGTTCGACTCGCGCTGCACGAAAGCGGCCCACAACACCTGCTGCTTCCCGTCTTGCCCTTGCGTCACGAGACGACCGATCCACGCGGGTTTCCCACCTACCATCTCGGTGCGACCGCCGCTCGGCGTCACGCCCTTCTGTGCGAGCGCGGACACGTAGGCGTCGGGGCTCACACCCTGCGCGAGCGTGAGTTGCATCTGCGCCGAGCCGTTCGCGTTTTGCGCGACGACCGCCGACGGGCTGTTCGCGACGCTCCATTCCCTCGGCCACTCCATCTGAAACGAGAGATCGGGATGATAGAACATCTGCCCGTCCATGTAGCCTTGCCGCGGATCTTCTCCGTACACCAGACCCTTGAGTCGCGCTTGCAAACTGGGTGTGCGGACGGCAAGCGCTTTCTGCTCCACGGCAGTCATCTGTGCGACGGCGCTGTCGGCCAGCATGCGGGTGCGCGCGGCGCGATCGCCCGGGTCGGGATGCGTCGAGAGGAATGACGGCAGCCGTCCGCTACCGGCTTGCTCCGACACGGCTTTGAGTGTGACGAACGTGGCGGGCATCTCACGCGGATCCCACCCCGCGCGCGAGGCGTAGCGAATGCCTAACTCGTCGGCCTGATTCTCGTCGTCGCGTCCGTACTTCAGGAACAGAAGTCCCATTCCCTGCGCGGCGACGTTCCCGTACTTGGCCACGTCGCTCGAGAGGATGCTCCCCACGGCGAGGCCGAACTGCCCCAACGTCGCGCGCGTCATTTGTCGAGCGCCGTGACGCGCGGTGACGTGTCCCACCTCGTGGCCGAGGACCGCCGCGAGCTGCGCCTCGCTGTTCATGACGGAGAGGAGGCCGCGCGTCACGTAGACGTATCCGCCCGGCAGAGCGAACGCATTGACGATCGGCGAGTCGAGCACACGGAAGTGCCACTCGAGCGTCGAGAGCTCCGAGTGTTTCGCGAGTGACTGGCCGATGCTGTCCACGTACGCGGCGACCGCCGCGTCGGGATACACGCCGTACTCGGCCTGGATGCCGGCGTCGGACTCGCGACCCATCGCCACTTCCTGTCCCTGCGACACGAGCGACAGCTCCATCTTGCCCGTGGCGGGGTTGCGGGCGCAGCCGGCCGCGACGGCGAGCGTGGCTGCAACACCACATGCGATCCACAACGCGTTGCGCGACATGTTGCCGGTCTCCTCCTTCGTTCGATGCGTGCGTGAGTCCTCCGCGGGGGCGGGCGCGACAGAGTACCGCGATCGCGCCGGCAGCCCAAGTTCAAGGAGCGTGGGAAGGGTCTTCGGGTTCCGGAGCGCGTGCGATCGCTATTTCCAGACTGGGAACGGAAAGCAGTCACTCATTCCTCATGTGGGAAATACGGGGATCCTCATCGAGTACTCACATTCGTCCTAAAAGATTGATATGAAGATCATTATCTCCCAGATAATCATGTGGTCCATACATTGCTCTTGCGAAGGTCAGACTCAGCCCGCACAATGCGGGCGCACTTAAGAGGTCAACTCCAACTGAGGGAGAGATTCATCGCCATGGCAGCAACAGCGACGAAGGTAGCTCCTCTGCAAGACCGCATTCTTGTGAAGCGGCTCGAGGAGGGAGAAGTCAAGCGGGGCGGCATCATCATCCCCGACACAGCGCGCGAGAAGCCGCAGGAGGCGGAGGTCGTCGAGGTCGGTCCCGGTGCCGTCACGGACGAGGGCAAGCGCAAGCCGATGAGCGTCAAGAAGGGCGACCGCGTCCTGATCGGCAAGTACTCGGGCACGGAAGTGAAGATCGACGGCACGGACTACCTGATCCTGCGTGAGGACGACGTCCTCGCGATCGTCGGCTAGCCGAGCTACTTCTCTCACGAAAGAAACCGGAGGGTTTTCGAACAATGGCAGCGAAGCAGCTTCTCTTCGACGAGAAGGCGCGGGCCGCGATCCTGGAAGGTGTCACGCAGCTCTCGAAGGCTGTGAAGGTGACGCTCGGACCACGCGGACGCAATGTGGTGTTGGGCAAGAAGTGGGGCTCGCCGGTCATTACGAAGGACGGCGTGACCGTGGCAAAGGAAATCGAGCTCGAAGGTCCGTACGAGAACATGGGCGCGCAGATGGTGCGCGAGGTTGCGTCCAAGACGAGTGACGTGGCGGGTGACGGAACGACGACGGCCACCGTGCTCGCGGAAGCGATCTTCCGCGAGGGCCTGCGCAACGTGACGGCCGGCGCCAACCCGATGGCGATCAAGCGCGGCATCGAGAAGGCCGTCGAGGCCATCGTCGCCGAGCTCAAGACGCAGTCGAAGCCGGTCGGCGACCGCGCGCAGATCGCACAGGTCGCGTCGATCTCGGCGAACGGCGACAGCTACATCGGCAACCTGATTGCCGACGCGTTCGACAAGGTCGGCAAGGACGGCACGATCACCGTGGAAGAAGCCCGCACGATCGAGACGAACCTCGAGGTCGTGGTAGGAATGCAGTTCGACCGCGGCTACATCTCCCCGTACTTCGTGACGGAGTAGGAGGAGATGGAGGTCGTATTGCAGGAC
>CAZEPH010000380.1:0-3195 GCA_964514075.1 uncultured bacterium
CAGCGCCATCAGGAGGGTCGCGTGGTCGGGACCGTCGAGCGATTGTCCGGTGAATGTCGCTACGCGATGCACACCGGACGAGGGTGAAGCCCCGCGGAGGATCGCGTGATCGCCCAGCCGTCCGTTCGACCGGGAGAACACGAGCGGATCCGACGGTTCGTTCGGGACCTCCGTGAATCCTCCGTGCATCGTGACGCCGAACGCGCGCCCCATCGCCGACGACGCCACGCCGAACGGCGCGTGATCGGCCACCAACAGGAGCGCGCCGCCTGATGCCACCCATTCTTTCACCGCCTGGATCTCCGCGGGCGTGAATGCGGCATCGCCCCGGTCCTTGGTTGTCCGCACCGGCATGTTGATCCCCAGGGCCTGCGGCTTGGGTGCGCCGGAGGCGTTCGCCACGATCAACACGCGCGCGCCGTCGAGGCTCGCGCGCGTGAAGGGCGCGCGTCCGCGACGAACCGTGTACCCGTCGGCGCGGAGCAACCGCGCGAGCGGCCAGTATCGCCCCGACCACTGGGCGGTGGACGCGTTGTTGTGCGCTTCGTCGATCACCGCGACGGGACGTGGCTCCCGAAACGTCGGCGTGGCGCGCGGGGGCCGCCACCCGTAGTCCGCGCGCTGCGCGTTCACGACTTCGATCGCGGTGAAGACAAGCGGCACCGCCACGAGAAGGCCGGCCAGAGAGACGAGGAGTTTCTTCACGGATACCTCCGAGCGATTCACACAACCAGGTGTCCGCTCGGACGAGCGCGCGACGCAGCGCGGTTTCAGCCCCGCGCTAGATTCCGCCGAACCACGGGTACCCCTGGTCCTCCCAGTACCCGCCCGGCCGCTCGGCCGTGAACGTGACGCGCGTGAGGTACTTCGTCATCTTGTACCCGAGTTTCACCGGCGAATAGAGGCGCAGCGGAGCGCCGCGCGGCGGCGTGAGCGCGCGCTCGTTGAAGGCATCGGCGAGGATCGTCTGCGGATGCATCGCACTCGCGATGTCCCATCCGTTGAAGTAGGTCGCATCGAAGGAGTCGAAGCGAATGTACCGCGCGGCGTCCGTCGGCTGCACCTGCGCGGCGATCGCGGAGAAGGGGACGCCGGACCACGTGCCGATCGCCGTCCATCCTTCCACGCAATGATGCTTCACGGTGTACCGCACGTGCGGCATCGCGCGCAGCATCTCCAGCGTGAAGCGGGTCGGCGTGCGCACGAGACCGCCCACCTCGAGTGCCCACGCGGACGGATCGGTCAGCGTCGGCACGCCGCTGCGGCTGCGATGGTACGTCGGGAACGCACGCTCCGGCGTGCGCTGGCTCACGCTGTACTCGCGCGCAAGGCGCTTGTTCGAATACCACACGTGCTCCCCGACCCAGTCGTTCACGTGCATCGCCCACGCGGCGCGTTTCTGGATGACGTGCGCTTGATCGCACCCGCTTGCCGCGAGCGCGGCGACGGGACCCGCCGCGACGGCGAGACGCAGGAAGTCGCGCCGGTCCAGCGTGCGCCGTGCGTCGTCAGTCATGGCTCGGAAACCTCCCGCGATACCGGCCCGTGACCATCGCGCGCAGGGACGCGGGATCCACCGCGAACACCATGAACACGTGCACCGCCGTGAACGCGACGAACAACCACACGGCGATGAAGTGCCACACGCGCGTCCATTCGTACCCCCCGAAGAACGCGACCAGCGGCGCGAGCTGCACGGGCTTGTAAATCGAGAACCCGGTGAGAACGGAGATCACGCCCAGCGCGAGGATGAAGTTGTACGCGCCCTTCTGCAGTGCGTTGTGCTTGCCTTGCGGCGGGTGATCCTTGCGCAGGCGGAGATAGTACATCTGCATCTGCAGCGCGCGCGGGAGGTCGGATGGACGAAAGACGAGCGACCGCCATTCGCCGGAGAACACGACGTACGCGAGGTACAGCGCTCCGCTCAGCACGAACGGCCACGCGAGCGTGAAGTGCCAATTGAGCCCGCCGGCGAGCCAGCCGCCCAGGCGCACCGCGCGCGGGAGCGCGTGACCGTCGAACGGGTTCGGCTGGAGGTACGGTTCGCCGCGGATGCCGAAGTGTGGAAACGCGCCATAGATTTGCAGGCCGCTGCCGATCATGCCGACCAGCAAGAGTGCGTTCGCCCAATGCGTCAGGCGGACGAGCGCGTGGTGACGTTTGACGGGAGCCCGGACCATCGCGCCGGAGAATGGCAGTCCCGCGCGGGGTGCGCAATCACTTCGGTGGAGTTCTCAATCCTCCTCGTAGTGCGCCTTGATGCGTTCCACCACGGCCGGGTCCGCCAGTGTGGTCGTGTCCCCCAGAACGCGCCCCTCCGCCACGTCCTTCAGCAGACGGCGCATGATCTTTCCGGACCGTGTCTTGGGCAAATCCCCCGTGAAGAATACGTCGTCGGGGCGTGCGATCGCACCGATCTTGCGCACGACGTGCGCCTTGAGTTCGTCCGCGAGCGCGGGGTCTGTTGCGACGCCGTCCTTCACCGTCACGAACGCGCAGAGCGCTTGGCCTTTGATCTCGTGCGCGCGTCCCACCACTGCTGCTTCCGCCACAGACGAGTGATCGACGAGCGCGCTCTCCACTTCCGCGGTGCCGATGCGATGTCCCGCGACGTTCAGCACGTCGTCCACGCGGCCGAGCAGCCAGAAGAACCCCTGCGCGTCGCGCTTCGCACCGTCGCCCGGGAAGTACGTGTGCGCGTTCCAGCGTGACCAATACGTCTGCACGTACCGTGCGTCATCGCCGAAGATCGTCTGCATCATCGCGGGCCACGGCTTGGTAATCGCGAGGAAGCCGCCGCCTGTGCGCACGTCGCGTCCGCTGTCGTCGAGAACCGTGGCGCTCACGCCGGGGAACGGGCGCGTGGCGGATCCCGGCTTCGTCTTCGTGAGGCCCGGGAGCGGCGTGATCATGATCATGCCCGTTTCCGTTTGCCACCACGTGTCGACGATCGGGCAGCGCTCGCGGCCGATGAAGCGGTGATACCACACCCACGCTTCCGGGTTGATCGGCTCACCCACGCTGCCGAGCAGCCGGAGAGACGACAGGTCGCTCGCGGCCGGCCACTCCGTGCCCCATCGCATGAACGCACGAATCGCCGTCGGCGCCGTGTAGAAGATCGTCACGCCGTGCCGCTCGATCATCTGCCAGAAACGGCCGCGATCCGGCCAGTCCGGCGCGCCTTCGTAGAGGAAC
>CAZEPH010000381.1:0-3194 GCA_964514075.1 uncultured bacterium
GGCGCAAGTGCATCATGAACGGCGAGCCGATCGGCGTGGTCGACGACAAGGGCCAGGCGTACGTGCTCATGGCGGAGCAGCATCACCCGCGACGTGACGGCGAGGTGAGTATCCGCGAGGCGTATCTCGACAAGCTCTCCACGCGCGTCACCGTCTCCGGCATTCTCAGTACGAACGGCGGCCTGCGCGTGCTGTACGTTCCTCTCACGAAGACGGACGCCGGCACTGTGCCCGCAGCGCCGGCGAGTTACGTGTGCCCGATGCACCCCGACGTACAATCATCGCAACCGGGAACGTGTTCGAAGTGCGGCATGGCATTGGAGAAGCCCAGCGGGCACTAGCACGTGCCCGTCGCCACCGGTCACGGAAGCGGTCGCCGCCCCGCGCACCACTAGCACGCTCTACACGCCGGCGACGGCCGCGCCGCGCTTGCGCTGAACGACGCGCTGCGCGGCGCCGATGATCTCCGTGGACGTGAGGCCGAAGGCTTCCATCAACTCGCGCGGCTTGCCGCTCTGGCCGAAGCGATCCTGCGTCGCCACGAACTCCATCGGAACAGGCCACGTCCGCACGACCGTCTCCGCGACCGCACCGGCGAGGCCGCCGTGGATCTGGTGCTCCTCCGCCGTCACGATCGCCCCCGTCTCCCGTGCGCACCGGACGAGCATCTCCGTGTCGATGGGCTTGAGGGTGGCGAGGTTCACGACGCGTGCGTCGATTCCCCGACCCGCGAGAACCTCCGCCGCGTCCAGTGCCTCGGCCACCATGATGCCGCACGCGACGATCGTGACGTCGCCGCCGTCGCGCATCACAAGCCCCTTGCCGATCGTGAACGGCGTGTCTTCCTTCGTGACGAGCGGAACGTCCTCCCGGCCGAAGCGTATGTACGCCGGCCCTGCGATGTCGTGCGCCGCGACGGTGGCCTTGCGCGCTTCCCAATAATCCGCGGGCACGATGAGCGTCATGTTCGGGAGGGCGCGCATGTACGCGAATTCCTCCATGACCTGGTGCGTCGCGCCGTCCGGCCCGACGGAAATGCCACCGTGCGCGCCGCCGATCTTCACCGGCAGATTCGAGTAGCACACGCTGATGCGCACCTGGTCGGCGCTGCGAAACGCGGCGAACGCGCCATATGTCGCGAGGTATGGGATCTTCCCTGCCGCGGCCATGCCGGCGGCGATGCACATCATATTCTGCTCGGCGATTCCAATCTGGAAGAACCGCTCCGGGAACTTCTTCTCGAAGAAGTGCACCATCGTCGATTCCGACAGGTCGCCGACGAGCACAACCACGTTGGGATCGCGTTCGCCGAGGTCCACCAAGCCGTGACCGAAACCCTCGCGGGTTTTCTTCATCTCCCACGCCACGCTAGTGCCCTCCCTTTCCCGCGCCGTCCCCGTAAACGCCGTGCACCCAGAACGGCACGGTGGCCGGTCCGTCAGCCAGGAGCCGCGAGGACCACTCAGCGAACGTGGTGCCCAGCTCAGCAAGCGCCTTTTCGGCTTCGTCCATCTTGGGTGGTTTGCCGTGCCACGCGTACTCGTTCTCCATGAAAGAGACGCCCTTCCCCATCACCGTGCGCGCCAGAATGACCGTGGGTTTCCCCTTGGTCGATCGTGCTTCGTCAAAGGCCTGGAGGATCGCGTCCATGTCATGTCCGTCGATGTCGATGACGTGCCAGCGGAATGACCGGTACTTGTCTGCGATGGGCTCGATCCCCATGATCTTCTCGACTTCCCCGTCGATCTGCATTCTGTTCACGTCGACGAAGCCAACGAGGTTATCGAGCTTATAGTGCGCGGCGCACATCGCGGCTTCCCATACCTGTCCTTCTTGCTGCTCGCCGTCGCCCATTTGGCAGTACACGCGCCGCGCGCTGCCGTCCAGCCGCGCCGCGAGAGCCATGCCGATCGCAACGGAGAGGCCCTGGCCCAGCGATCCCGACGAGACCTCGATGCCCGGCGTGTCCGTTCGTGCGGGGTGCCCCTGCAAGTGGCCGTCGAACTGGCGGAACTTCATCAGGTCCGCCTTCGGCCAGTAGCCGGCTTCCGCCATCACGGAGTAGATCACCGGCGTCACGTGTCCGATGGACCAGTGGAACATGTCCCGCTCGGACCACGTAGGGTTCTTCGGGTCGATGACCATTTCGTGGAAGAGAAGCGCGGTCGCGTAGTCGGCGCACGAGAGCGGCCCCCCCGTGTGGCCGGTCTTCGCGTTCGCATTCATCGTGATGATGTCGCGGCGCACGTTGAGAGCCATCGCACGCAAATCGGGGGCGCTCAGGCGAAACGGGTTGACGCGCGCTGCAGTTGCGGTCCGGGCCACGTCGGTCTCCTTAGGATGTTGCCTTCTCGCGTGATTTCATCTTGAGCGCACGCTCGGCCTCGTGAGCGATCCACGTATTGCGTGCGTCCTTCGCCGCCTGCTCGTAGAGCGGTCGTGCGTCCCGCGGGCGCTTCATCGCGCGGAGCACGTGCGCCGCGAACAATCGAGCTTCCGCCACGCGCGCCGGCTTCGGACGCGCCGCGGCGTACGCCGTGTAATCGGCAAGAGCCTTCGCCCACTCGCGCATCAATCGATACGTGTGCGCCCGCTCGAGGAGGGCGTCTTGACGGACGGCGGGGGACTCTGCGTCTCGAGCCAAGGCCGTCCACGCATCCGCCGCTTCCGCGTATCGGCGAGACGCCACCAGAAGATCCGCGGCGGCATAGCGAGCGTCATCCGCGGACTCGCCGCCGGAGGATGTGGCAAAGCGCGGCTCGAGCGCCGCGCGCATCGTCTCTGCGAAGTATGCCGCGTCGCGGAACCCGACGATGCGCGAGATTTCCGTGCCGGTGCGATCCAGGAAGACGATGGTCGGCAAGCTGCGAATGCCGTAGCGCTCGGCCAGCATGGGGTCCCGGTCGGTGTTCACTTTCACCGAGAGCATCTGCGCGGCCAGTTCCGTCACCGTGACGTTCGTGTATGTCGTGCGATCCAGACGCTTACACCACCCGCACCAGTCCGCGTAGAAGTCGATCATGACGGGCGCGCGGTCCACGGCCGCTTGCTGCACAGCATCCTGCAGGTTCGATCGCCAGTCGATCTCCCCCGCTTTGGCGACGGCCGCCATCACGACGATCGCCGCGCAGGCGGTCATCACTGCGCGGCGGCGTACGTGCATCGAGAACACGCGGGGTCTACGCGAGCAACGT
>CAZEPH010000382.1:0-3192 GCA_964514075.1 uncultured bacterium
CGGCCGAACGCGCGATCGCGCTGCAATGGGCGGAGAGCGCGGCGAGCACGATGCGCGACGCCGTGCGCCGGGCGCGGGACTTCGAGCAGGCGCTGCAGAAGGCTCTCGTGCGCGCCGGCGTCGACGTGGGAGGGGACGGCGCGCGCGTGCGCCTACGTCCCGCGGGAGCGGGACGTGTGCTCGCGGGCCCGGGCGATCGTGCGGTGGCGGTGGAGTATCCCGCAGACGAGAGCGCGTCCGTGATCGAGGGCGTGTCCGCGGTGCTCTCCGCGCTGCGCCGCGCGCAGGACGCGGTGGACGAACTCCCGCAGGACGAAGCGAGCGCAGCGGCCAACGTCGAGATTGTCTCCGCACTGGAGTCGTGGTCGCACGTGCACGAGGCGGCGCGGGGATCTCTGAGCGGCGTCGATGAATCGCAGGTGCAGTGGGTGGAGCGATCCAGCGCCCAGGAGACGGTGACGCTCGTTGCGGCACCGCGGGACGTGGCCGCGCGCTTGGGCGGCGCGTGCGCCTCCCGCTACCGTGCAATCGTGTGTACGTCCGCCACGCTCGCGCCCGCGGGCGACTTCGCGTATCCGCTGGAGCACATGGGAATCGTGCGCGCGGGCGCCTGGCCCGTGCGCACCGCGGCGCTCAGCACGCCGTTTCCGCTCGCGTCGCAATTGCGCGTGTGTGCGGCGCGCTCGGCGCCCGCGTGCGGCACGCGGGAACACGAAGAGGCGGTGGCACAGTCGGTCGTCGAGCTGGAGCGACGCACGGGACGCAATGTCCTCGTCCTGTGCACGTCCGTTGCGATGGTCGGCGCGGTCGCCGCGCGGGTGCGTCTGGCGGCGATCGCAGACGGATGGCCGCTCTTTGTGCAGGGCGAGGACGGGCTCCCGCATGCGGTCGTGGAGCGGTTCCGCGCCGAGCGGGGTGCCGTGTTGATCGGGACGGCGAGTCTCTGGGAAGGCATCGACCTCCCCGGTGCGGAGTGCGAGATCGTGGTGATCACGCGCCTGCCGTTTCCCGTGCCGACGGATCCGGTGGTGGAGAGCGCGTCGGAAGCCGTCGTGGAGGACGGCGGCGATCCATTTCGCACGCTCCACATTCCGCACGCACAGTTGCGTCTCGTGCAAGGCATCGGCCGCGTGATCCGGCGCGCGACCGACCGCGGCGCGGTCGTCATTGCAGACCCGCGCATTGTGACGCGGTCGTATGGGGCCATCGTGCGCGAGTGTCTGCCGGTCCCGCTGCGTGTGGCGGCGACGCTCGGCGATGTGGTGCACGACGTGAGTGAGTGGTGTGCGCGAACAGGGGAGTGCGTGGTGGAGGAGGGACGGCGGTGACACGAACGGTTGTTCTCGACGGTGTTCATCTGTCGCTGGCGGATGTGGTCGCCGTCGCGCGCGACAACGCGGCGGTGCGCGTGAACGACACGGCCCGCGCACGCATCGGCGCCAGCCGCGACGTGGTGGAGAACGTGTTGCGCGCGGGACACTCCGTGTACGGCGTGAACACGGGATTCGGTGAACTGGCGATGGTGCGGATCGCGGATGACCGGCTGATGGAGTTGCAGGTGAATCTGCTGCGCTCGCACGCGGTGGGCTCCGGGGAACCGCTGCCGCGGGAGGCGGTGCGCGCGATGTTGCTCCTGCGTGCGGCATCGCTCGCGCGCGGATATTCGGGCGTGCGCGTCGAGGTAGTGGAGCGTCTCGTGTCTCTCCTGAACGCGGACGTCACGCCGGTCGTGCCGTCCCGTGGCTCGCTGGGCGCGAGCGGAGACTTGATCCCGCTCGCGCACATGGCGCTCGTGTTGATCGGGGAGGGCGAGGCGGACGTGGCGGGGGAGCGCATGAGCGGAGGAGAGGCCCTCACGCGCGCGTCCCTGGAGCCCCTCACGCTGCGGGAAAAGGAAGGCCTCGCGCTCATCAACGGCACGCAGTTCATGTGCGCGATCGGGGCCTTGCTCGTGCACGACGCAGCGGCGCTCGTGGACAGCGCGGAGGCGGCGGCCGCGATGAGCGTCGAAGCCCTGAAGGGGTCACACGCGCCCTTCGACCGCGCGATCCAGGACATTCGCCCGCACCCCGGACAGCAGCGGACGGCGGAACGCATGCGCGCCCTTCTCACAGACAGTGCGATCGAGCAATCGCACGCGGCGTGCGAGAAAGTGCAGGATCTGTACTCCCTGCGCTGCATCCCGCAGGTCCTCGGCGCGGTGCGCGACGTGATCGAGTTCGCCCGCGGCGCGATCGAGCGCGAGATCGACGCGGTGACCGACAACCCGCTCTGCTTTCCAACGGACGGACGCATTCTCTCCGGCGGGAACTTCCACGGCGAGATTCTCGCGTTCGCGCTGGACGCGTGCGCGATGGCGCTCGCCGAGGTCGCTAGCATCGCTGAGCGACGGATTTACCGTTTGTTGGATCCGCGCGGCAGCGGCCTACCGCCGTTTCTGGCGCACGACCCTGGGGTCAACTCGGGTCTGATGATCACCCAGTATCTGGCTGCGGCTCTCGTCGCGGAGAATCGCGTGCTCGCGCACCCGGCGAGCGTCGATTCGATCCCAACGTCCGCGGGGCAGGAAGATCACGTGAGCATGGGCGCGACGGCCGCTCTCAAGGCGCGGCAGATCCTCGAGAACGCGACGCGTGTTGTCGCGATCGAGTTTCTCTGCGCGGCGCAGGGCGTGGAGCATCACGCGCCGCTCGCACCGGGGCGCGGAGTGCGCGAGGTCCTCGCGCTTGTGCGCGAGGTGAGCGAGCGTGTCACGGGCGACAGGTCGCTGGCGGCGGACGTGGAGCGCATCGCCGCGCGCATTCGCGCGGGCCAGATGAAGGCGACCGTCGGGGAAGGAGGCCGGAACAGATGATCGAAACGCGCACGGTGCGCGCGCCGCGCGGCACGACGCTGTCGTGTCAGGGCTGGCAACAGGAAGCGGCCCTGCGGATGCTGATGAACAACCTCGATCCCGACGTTGCGGAGTTGCCCGAGCAACTCGTCGTCTACGGCGGGTCGGGCAAGGCCGCGCGCAACTGGGAGTGCTTCGATGCGCTCGTCGCCACGCTCCGCCGCTTGCGCGGAGATGAGACGATGATCGTGCAATCCGGCAAACCCGTGGCGGTGCTGCAGACGCACGCCGACGCTCCGCGTGTGCTGATCGCAAACTCGAACCTCGTGCCGCGCTGGGGAACGTGGGAGCACTTCCGC
>CAZEPH010000383.1:0-3143 GCA_964514075.1 uncultured bacterium
GTGGCAACCGCCGACGCCGCGCTCGGGCTCCGCGCCTTCGCCGGCGTGCACCGGCGTTTCGAGGTCATCGGCACGGCCGGCGGCGTCACCGTGGTCGACGACTTCGCGCACAACCCGGAGAAGGTGCGCGCCGCGCTTGCGGCCGCTGCGCTGCGGGGTGCGCGCACGATCGCCGTCTTCCAACCGCACGGTTACGGCCCCACGCGCTTCATGCGCGCCGATCTCGTGCGCGCGTTTCGCGACGCGCTGCGCCCGCACGACGTCCTCTCGTTCCTCCCGATCTTCTACGCCGGCGGCACGGCGTCCGCCGACATCTCCTCCGACGACATCGTCGCGGAGATCGGCGCCGGACGGGTGGCACGCACGCGTGAGGAGTTGATCGCCCGGATCGCAGCGGACGCGCGAGCGGGCGACGTCGTGATGATCATGGGCGCACGCGATCCGTCGCTCCATGTACTCGCGCGCGACGTGTACGCCGCGCTCGTGACGCGCGCGGCGGCTAGCCCCACGCGCTAGAAACGATGCGGCCGCAGCCCGGGGAGCAGCTGCGGCACGCGATCGTTCGCGGGATGGAGGTGCGCGTTAGCGGAAGACGCCGCGCACCGTGATCTGCGCGTTGCCGTTGGGACTGGCCACCGAAATCGTCATCGACACGGCGGACGCCGGATCGGCGACGCCGCGGCCCGAGACGCTCGCAGGGGCGAGGCGCGCCGTGCGCGAGCGATCGGCCGGCGCGCTGCTCGCGAGCGTCGGGTGCATGTTGACCGTGATGAGTGGGATCCCGTCCTTGCTCCGTGGAATCGGACGCGCCGTCTGCGCGGCGGTCGAGTCGTTGGTGAGCGCCACGTAGAACTGGGTCCAGCCTGGGCTTTGCGTGTCGGGGACCGTGACGGATGCGTCGCCCGACACGGTGCCCTTCGTCGCGGTCACGCCGATCGAGGTGCCGCCCGCGAGCGGGTGTCCCAAGTCGTCGCGCAGCGTCACGAGGAAGTCCTGCGATTCATCCTTGGCCAGGTCGAACGTCGTCGGCTCCACGTCCAGCTGCGTCGGACCCGAGAAGAGGACCGTGCACGTTGCGTCGATCGGATCCTCCAGGTAGTCGTTCGTGCGCCCGGTCACAGTGACGAAGCCGGTCGGCGGATCCGGTGCCGCGGACTCGAGCAACACCGGCGCCTGTCCCACTTCGTTCGCGAAGCTCGCCCCCTGGATGATGCCCGCGCTCGACGTGAAGTACACACCGGCCCCCGGCCGCACCGGGTTCGCGTACCTGTCCCCGACGAACGCGGTGATCCGGTCGAACAACCCGTACTTCACGCGGCCCGGGATGTTCACGAGTTCCGGCGCGATGGAGAAGTGGACGTCGTCCGGCAGGCCGCCGTGAATCACGACGGCAACCGGGGAACTCGTGATCGTGGTGCCTTTGACGCGGCACTTGATCTGCGCGACACCCGCGACGGTGCCCGATTGCAGCACGAAGATCGCATTCCCGCCGGCGTCGGTTTCGGCTTCATCCGGCGTGAGCTTCATGTCCGGATCGAGAGGGTTCGTGACCCACGCCTCGAGCGTCACCTTGTGTGCGAGGTCCATGTGGTGACCGGCCGCGTCGACAGCGCCGAAGCACACAACGCTGTTCTCCGCCTCGCCCGCGCCGTGCACCCCGAGGATCGGCGGGGACACGAGACGGAGCACGAGATTCGCCGGCGGACCGATCTCCGAATCGACCGGCGGCGGTGTGTTGGTGGAGTCGGAGTCGGCGCCCGAGGCGGTCGTGAGTTGGATCGCCGGGACGACCGTGGATTCGCCTTCGCGGGCGTACGCCGTCATCTGCGCGGCCGCATAGCCGGGCTTCGTCGCTTCAAACGTGAGGTTCTCGTCGGCGGCGTTGAGCATGACCGACATCGACCAGTGGCCGCTGTTGTCGGTCATCGCCGTTTCGGTGTGGTTCATCACGCGTACGAGAGCGCCCGGCAGCGGCACGGCGGCCGCGCCGTACACGACGGTGCCCGATACTTCCGCCGGCGTGGTGCTCGTCGACGTCTTGCAGCCGCTGACGAGTCCGCTCATGGCGAGTGCGGTGACGAGTGCAATGGCCGCAACACCGAACGTGAAACGAACTCGATGCGCGGCGATATGCGTCCGCATCTGCACGATCCTCCCTGATGGCGGCGCCCGCATGCACGCGGGCGTGCTGATCTCGGGAGGGTCTATCGGCCGCTGGCTTCTGCCGCTTGAGAGGATGTTGCGGCCCGGGAGCGAGACGACTTTGTCTATGGCAATCGTGCGGATTGCACGACGTCCCCGGCGCTACGCCTCGCGCGGGTCCCCCCGCGTGGGATCGATCTCGAACGCGGCGAGGGCGTCGGTCACCGTGCTCGCGGGCACCGCCCCTCCGCGCGCCAGTGAGGCGAGGGCCGCGCACACGACGGATGCGACGTCGATCTCGAAGTGACGGCGCAGAGCTTCGCGCGTGTCGCTCCGACCGAAGCCGTCCGTGCCCATCGGCACGAAGTCCCCGGGGACCCATCGCGCGATCATGTCAGGCACGCTCTTCATGTAGTCCGTCGCCGCAATGGTCGGCACGGCGGTGTCGCCGAGAACCTGCCGCACGTACGGCACGCGTGCGTCCAACTCCGGATTTAGGCGACTCCACCGCTCGCACGCGAGCGCATCGTTGCGCAACTGCTGGTAGCTCGTGACGCTCCACACCTCCGCGCGGACGCCGTATTGCATCGAGAGGACGTCCGCGGCGGGGAGCACCGCCATCGGCAGGATCGGTCCACTGCCGAAAAGGCGCACGACCGGCCCGTCGCCGTCCGGCGCAGAGCGGTACTTGTACATCCCGCGCACCACGCCGTCCTCCACGCTGTCCGGCATCTGCGGCATGGCGTACGTTTCGTTGTACAGCGTGATGTAATAGAACACGTCGTGACCTTCGGCGAACATGCGGCGCACGCCGTCCTTCACGATGAGCGCAAGTTCGAACGCATACGCCGGGTCGTATGCGAGGCAGTTCGGGAACGTGGACGCGAGAACGTGACTGTGCCCGTCTTCGTGCTGCAGGCCCTCGCCATTGAGCGTAGTGCGGCCCGCGGTGCCGCCCATCAGGAACCCGCGGCCCCGTGCGTCCCCGAACGCCCACGCCA
>CAZEPH010000384.1:0-3134 GCA_964514075.1 uncultured bacterium
ACGGTGTGCGCGCGGGTCTGCCACGTCGTGAAGCCCTCGTCGAGCCAAGCCGCATCCAACTCGTCGTTCGCCAGCGCTCCGTAGAAGTAGATGTGTCCGATCTCGTGCGTCACGAGTCCTTGATCCGCACGCCCGTTCATCACGAGCATCGGGTACTCCATGCCGCCCGGTCGGAGCGCCTCGACAACGTTGACCGTCGGGTAGGGATACAGCCCCACGAGATCGTGCAGCCAGTCCAGCGAGCGCACCGCGTGCGCCAGCGTCGAATCGCGCCACCCCGCATTGGTTGCGCGATAGACGGACAGGACGTGCACGCCGCGCACCATCGTGTCTTGCACGGCGAACGCCGGATCGGACACCCATGCGAAATCGTGCACGCCGTGCGCAACGAATCGCGCGACGCGCAGCGTGTCGCCGCGGACGGGCGGCAGCGAATCGCGCCGGGCACGCATCCGGCCGCGATCCCATCCCGCGTCGCCGGCGACCAACTCACCGGTCGCCGCGACGATCGCGTCCTGTGGGAGCCGCAGCGTGACGTCGAAGGACCCGAACTCTCCGTAGAACTCCCCGCGCCCGCGGTACTGGTCGAGACGCCACCCGCGGGTATCGTAGACCACCGGCTTGGGATACCACTGCGCGACGTCCATGTGGCGCTTCCGCGCGCCGGATCGCGCGACCACGCGGCCAATGTGCGTGTGGAACCGGAGTGCCACCAAGGCAGAGTCGCCGGGGGCGAGAGGGACCGGTACATCCACACGCATCAGCGTCTCCTGGATCACCGGGTCCACGGCGCGATCGTTCACGCGCACGTCGCTCACGTCGATCCAGTGGCGGTACGCCTCGGGCAGCGAGCCCCACCGCCACGCGTACGCGACCGCGCGATCGCGGAAGAATGTCGTCGAGTCGGCGCGAAACGCATTCGGGTAGAGGTGAAACCACAGAGCGGTGAGCGTGTCCGGCGACTCGTTGACGTAGCGCACTGTTTCCGACCCGAAGATGTCGTGCCGCACGTCGTCGACCGTCAGGTCCATGACGTACGCCACGCGCTGTTGCCACGCACGGGACGGGACGGGCGAAGCGACGGCGATCGCGCACGCGAGAGCGGCGAAGGGGAGTCGTCCGGAGATCATGAGGACATGATGTCCATCGGGGACCGCCTTCGCAACTCGTCGATCCGGTGTTGCGCGGGGCGGGAGGGTCTGGTATCCGAGTCTGCGTGAGGAAGATACTTCAACCGGTGCCACCATCATGGGGTCACACGGGAGCCTGCCAACCGGACGCGGCCCGTGTCTCCTAACGACGAAGCTCTGGTTCAGCGGGCGCAGGCGGGCGACGCAGCAGCATTCGATGAGCTCGTTCGCCGTCACCTGGACCGAGCCCATGCCGTTGCGTTTCGCATACTTCGCGATCGGGAAGACGCCCACGACGTCACGCAGGACGCGTTCATCCGTGCGTGGCGGGCGCTACCGCGATTCGAGGGACGGTCGCAGTTCGGCACGTGGCTGCTGCGCATCGTGACCAACTTGTCGATCAACCGGCTGCAGCGCGACCGGCTCCGCCGCGCCACGTCGATCGACGACCTGCTCCACCTTCGCGATCCCCGGGAGGCGGCGCCTATCGAAAACACGACGACGAGCCGCCGGGTCGCCGAGGCGATCTCGGCCTTACCGCCGGCGCAGCGAACCGTGTTCGTTCTGCGGTTTCAAGAGGATCTCTCTGTCAAGGAAACCGCCGACCGCATCGGCGTAAGCGAAGGGGCCGTCAAGGCCAACTCGTTCCACGCGATTCGCAAGCTGCGGGCGGCCCTGGCCGATCTAGCACCGGAAATGGACGACCTCGATCTCGAGGCGATTGAAGAAGGGGATGCATCATGATCGCTCGCGCGGGCTGCGTGTCCGACGAAGACCTCGTCAACGCGTTGCTGGACGGCGCCGAAGGCGAACTTGCGGAGCACCGGGTCCAATGCGACCGGTGCGACGTCCGGGCGCGTTCGTGGGAAGCCACGCTCGGCCTTCTCGAAGCGGATCCTCTCACGCGGGACTTTCCCGCGCCGGTCGGGCTGCATGCGTCCATCATGGACGCCGTGTCGCGCACGCCGAATCTCGCGCGCGACACGCCGCGGCGCGGGATAGGGGAGTGGCTCCGCGGTCTCGTGCATTCGCCGGGGCGCACGGCATGGGTGGGGGCTGCCGCGAGCGTTCTTCTCGTGGTGGTGTCGGTCGTGGGCGTGCGCGGTCCGTCGCGGTCCACGCACACCGTGGAGGCGGAAGTCGGTGGCGAGATGGCCGCGCCGACAGTGGACATGGCCCAAGACCTCGCCGCACTCGAGGACGACGCCCTATTCGATTTCTCGTGGACGCCGGGCCTGGCCGGAGACGATGCTCTGGCGGCTGCGAGTTCGCTCACGTCGGAGCAGGCCGACTGGGTCGTTCGTGAACTCCAGCGGCGGTTGGGAGGGTAGAGCACAGGATGCGCGTGTACTTCACGAGAACTTGGAGCGCGGCGGTCGTTGCGGTGACGTTGACGTGCGTGCCGCACGCGGCTTCCGCGCTGCGCGTCGAGAAGGACGCGCCGCGCGTGTCATCGGACGACGACACGGGCCGACCGCTCGACCGGATCCTCGACTTCCAGATGGAGCGCATGTCGAAGGACTTGAAGCTGACCGACGAGCAGGCTGCGGCAGTTGCTCCGCGCGTGCGTCGGTTGGCGGAAGCGCAAGTGGACGCGCGGCGGAAGCGGACCGACTTGCTTCGCCAGCTCGAAGAGGACACGAACGCCGGCGCCGAGGCAAAGGTGCGCGAGGACTTGGATCGCATTCGCGAACACGACGAGCGCACCGAGCGCCGCATGGAAGACCTGCAGAAGGACATCTCTGGCCAATTGAGCCCCAACCAACAGGCGCGGTACGTCTTGTTCCGCGACAAGTTTCAGAGGGAACTCAAGGAGGTGATTGGCGAGGCCCGCAGCCGGCGGGACAGAAAAGGCGAGCCGGACGGGACGCGGCCGCGCCGCCAGAAAGCTCGACCGTAGCAAGGGCGCGTTGACCCCCTCGTTCCGCCGGGCCTATACTCGTCGCGACGACGGCAGGCGAGGTGCCCGACCCCAAGGCGCCTGATCGCAGGCTGAAGGCAGCC
>CAZEPH010000385.1:0-3132 GCA_964514075.1 uncultured bacterium
CCCAGACGCGGGCCGACCTGACGTCCGGAGCGCGCCGCTTCGAGTACGCCGCGGGGGTATCGGTGGGTACGACGTCCGTCCCGCGCGACCTCGACTCGAACAGGGGGAAGGAGCTGCACGGACGCGTGGTCTTTCGTCCCATCCCCGCGCTCGCTCTCGGGGGATCGTACGCGTACGGTCCCTACTTGGACCGCTCGGCCCTCGCGGGCGGGCGGCTGGAGGCATACAAGCAGGACTTGATCGGCGGAGACGTGGAGTTCACGCTCGGTCACGTCGAAAGCCGGGCGGAGATCGTGCACGTCTCCTGGGATCTCCCGACAGTGGGTGCGCCCCAGGTTTCCACGCCGGGCGGGTACATCGAGAATCGCGTGATGCTGGGCGCCGGATTCTACGCCGCGTGTCGCGCTGGCGGCATGGTGTTCAGCAACGTGACCGACGCGAACGGCGTCGCGCGTCGCTGGGACGTGAACGTGGGACGCATCGAAGGCGGCGCCGGCTATTTCCTCGGACCCAACACGCTGCTCAAAGCGACGTATCAGGCGACCACAGGCGAACGCCGTTCGCGCTTGGACGGATGGCGCGGCGTGTATGGAGCGCAACTCGCAGCCCGCTTCTAGGGACACGAACGAATCGCGCCGCTCGCCGGGACTGCTCGCTCGATGGGCCGGGTCGCTCCGCACGAAAATCTTCCTGCTGTTCGCGCTCGTGGCCATCGCCGTCTTGTTCACGTCTTTCGCGCTCGTGAAGCGGCGCATCGACGCGCAGATCGAAACGCTGATCGACAAGGAGCTACGCGTGGAAGTGGCCACGATGTCGGCCATCCTCGGACGGGAAGAGGACGCGCGACTGGTGACCGCGTCGAACATTGCGGCAAGCCCGCGCTTGATGGCGGCCGTGTTGACGCGCGATCCGGCGACCGTGCAAAACGAAGCGCAGAAGTTCCGCGAAGCGCTGGGCGCGGAGGTCTTCGCGGTCGCGGATAGCGCCGGGACGCTCCTTGCGGCGAGCGGCATCGACGCGCGTATGCTGAACGCGATGCCCGCGCTCCCGTACGCGCTCAGAGGTCAGCCGGTGACGGACACACACGCCGCAGGCGGTCGCGTGCTCCAGGTCGCGATCGTCCCGCTCGGTGTCACCGAGCACGTCGCCGGCGTCGTGATCGTCGGCAACGACGTGCGCGTCACGCTGGACGCCGTGCGACCGCTCATCGACGGGGATCTGAGCGTCATCGCCGGGGACAGCGTCCTGTACTCGACGTCCCCACGCGCCGCGTGGCCCGCTCTGGTTCGAACGGCCGCGGCGCCCGAGAGCATCACGGTGCCGCACGTCCATCCCGCGTCGCTCGACGGCGAGCGCACGCTCGTCGCGCAGTTGCCGATCTCGCCGTTTGCGCGCAATCGTCCCGTGCTAGCGATCACACGCTCCGTGGACGACGCGCGAACGCAGTTCCGCGCGCCGATCAGTCACGACATGGTGCTCTTGGCGCTCGGGACGCTGCTCGCGCTGGTGGGTGCCAGTTTCGTGATCGCACGGACGGTGACGCAACCGGTGCGTGCGCTGGTCGGCGGGGCGCGCGCGCTGCAGGCGGGCGACTTGGATCACCGCATTCGCGTGGCCTCGTCCGACGAACTCGCGTATCTCGCCGACGCCTTCGACGCGATGCGCGTTTCGCTCAAGGCGAAGATCGACGAACTGTCCGCTCTCAACCGCGACCTCGCCGAACGCATGGACGAACTGCGCGCCGCACAGGAGACGCTCGTGCGCAACGAGAAGCTGGCCGCCACCGGGCAGCTCGTCGCCCAGCTCTCGCACGAGTTGAACAACCCCATTCACAACGTGCAGAACTCGCTCGAGGTGATTCGTCGCCGCTTGCCCGAGTCGGACGAGCGCCGCGCGTTCCTCGACATGGCGCGAGGGGAGATCGAGCGAATGGCGCGTCTCACGCGCCAATTGCTGGACTTCCATCGTCCGGTGCATCCGGCGTTCGCCGACGTCGACGTGCGGCGCGTGGTAGAGGAT
This sequence comes from uncultured bacterium, assembly GCA_964514075.1. Taxonomy (GTDB): domain Bacteria; phylum Eisenbacteria; class RBG-16-71-46; order CAZEPH01; family CAZEPH01; genus CAZEPH01. The sequence continues at coordinate 2,020 of CAZEPH010000385.1, forward strand.
ACGCTCGTTCTGTCGCAGAGCGAGATGGAGGCGGCGCACGTGCGGTCGCACATCGAGTGCGACGAGAACGTTCCGCTCATTCGCGCATCGGCCGACCACCTGCGGCAAGTGTTCCTCAACCTCGTGATCAACGCGGTGGAAGCGATGCCGAACGGCGGCGACTTGCGGATCGGCATCGGCCCGGCGTCGGACGCCGTCGTGATACGCGTGTCCGATACGGGCGTCGGGATTCCGCCGGAGGCGCGCCCGAAGGTCTTCGATGCGTTCTTCACCACGAAGGGCGCCATCAGCGGCGTCGGCTTGGGATTGTCCGTGACGTGGGGCATCGTCCGCGAACATCATGGAACGATCGACGTCACCGACACTCCCGGCGGAGGAACGACCTTCACCTTGCGACTGCCCGTGAACCAACCGGAGGACGCGGCATGAGCGTCGCGACCATCCTGCTCGTCGATGACGATCCCGTGTTTCGCGCCACGATGTCCGCTCTCCTCTCGGACGACGGGTACGCGGTCGACACCGCGATGTCCGGCGACGACGCGCTCACGCTCCTCCACCGGCGGACCTTCGATGTCGTGATCAGCGACTTGCGGATGCCGGGCATCGACGGGTTGTCGCTGCTCCCGCAAATCCTCGCGATCCGCTCCGAGCAGGTCGTGCTGATGGTCACGGGCTTCGCCACGGTGGAAGGCGCCGTGCAGGCGATCCGCAACGGTGCATTCGACTTCATTCGCAAACCGTGTCCCGCGGACGAATTCCTCGTGGTGGTTGCGCGCGCTGCGGAAAAGGCGCGAGCCGATCGCGAGCGCGCGCTCTTGCGCGAGAAGCTGGACGAGCTCGCCGGATTCGGGCGCATCATCGGCTCGAGCGCCGCACTGCGCCGCGTGCGCGAGATGATTCGCCTCGTTGCGGAAACGGACTCGACCGTGCTCGTGCGCGGCGAAACGGGAACGGGCAAGGAACTGGTCGCGCGCGCGATTCACGATCGGAGCGCGCGGGCGGCCCGTCCGTTCGTCGCGGTCAACTGCGCGGCGCTCACGGAGACGCTGCTCGAGTCGGAGCTCTTCGGCCATGAGCGCGGCGCGTTCACCGGCGCCATCCGCGAGAAGCGCG
>CAZEPH010000386.1:0-3131 GCA_964514075.1 uncultured bacterium
CGGCGATCGCCTCACCGCACTTCGCATCGAGGAGGCCGAGGGCGGCATTCACGTCGGCTGCGGCCCACTTGATCGCGGCCATCGCATGAATCATGGGCGGGGGAAGCGTGAGCCCGCTGATCGGGAAGTTCTCGACGGCGCGCGCTGTTTGTGCGGCCCAATACGCGTCCGCGGGAACCTGCATTTCACCGAGCGTGTCGCGCTCGACGCGCGTCGGTCTCGCGGGAATGTCTTTCGGCGCGGACATACGTTCCTCCGTGTGACTCGTCGTGACGGTCGGCGACTATACCAATCAGTGCGCGTCTGTCACAGCGTCGAGCGGAGGAAACAAAAACGCGCTCCAGGCCGGTAGTCCCGTCCACCGTCACGATCCCCCCATCGTCACGGCGCGGCCGACTGGAGCGCGCTGTCGTCTCAACTACGGAAGCATGACCGTATCGATCACGTGGATCACGCCGTTCTTGCATGCGATGTCGGTCTTGGCCACGTTCGCACCACCGACCGTCACGCCCGCCGTCCCGACATTCACGGGGAGCGGCTTCCCGTTGACCGTCTTCAGCGTCTTCGCCTTGACCACGGTCGCCGCGACCGCCTTCGAGGGCAGCACGTGGTAGGTCAGAATGCCGCGCAGCTTGTCGATGTTCTCCGGCTTCAGCAGGTTCTCGACGGTGCCCGCCGGAAGCTTGGCGAAGGCCTCGTCCGTCGGCGCGAACACCGTGAACGGACCCTTACCCTTCAGCGTTTCCGTAAGTCCGGCTGCATCGAGCGCCGCCGCGAGCGTCTTGAACGATCCAGCCGCGACCGCCGTCTGCACGATGTCCTTGCTTGCTGCCTTGCTGCGTTGGGAACCGGCGAATGCCACCGGCGCGACGGCTGTCGCGAGCGTCGCACTGATCACAGCCATTCCGACGACTGCCCGTGTAAGATTCTTCACTTCGGTCACTCCTTGATTGTGGGTGAACTGCTCACCAGGTATCAGCGGTGCGTCTAGCGGGACGACATCGCGACGGCGGGCATCCAGCGGCGTTGAATGCCGCGGAAGCCGAGGGCTTGATACACGCCCGCCAATCCCACCAGGCCGTAGACCACGGCGCTCAGCGCAGATGTCTCACCGAACTTCATCCCGAAAACCGTTGCCACGAGATCGAACTTCATCGTTGCAACCAGCCCCCAGTTGAGGGCTCCCACCACGACCAGCGTCGCGACCAGCACGTCCAGTTTCTTCATGGCATCCTCCTGTTGTTTGACCACTCGCTTACCAGTTCGCAGGCGCGTGGCCGGTTGGATGCAGCCGATGCGGGTGTTTTCTTTGGGGGGGGCTGCACAGAGGAACCGAGAGAAGCGGGTCAGGAACGCGCGGCGGATGCGTCCTTCCAGGCCGTGCGGATCGCCGACCGCACGCGGCGCGGAACGGCGGACTGCCCGTACGACCGGCACGATCGCAGGAGCGTTCGGAGCGAGGCGCACACCTCGCCGCACCCCGCGCACCGCGCGAGGTGCGCTTCCAGACGCGCGCACGCGGAGGCATCCAGATCGCCTTCGACGTGCCGGCTGAACGCCCGCGCGATGTCGGGGCAGGACGGCGCGTCGACGAACGGAGCAAGCGCCGCCCGCACGCTCAACCGCGCGCGGTGCAGCCGCGACTTGAGCGCGCGTTCGCTGATCCCGAGCGCACGCGCAGCTTCCGCGGCGCTGAGGCCCTCGACGTCGCGCAGCAGCAGTGCGTCCTTGTGCGTCGCCGGCAGCGCGGCGATCGCCTCCACGAGTGCCTCGCGCAACTCGCGCTGCTCCAGCGCGCGCCGCGGATCCCCGTCGGGTGCGGCGACGGCGTACGCCGCGTGCGCGGCGGCGTCGCGGTCGTGCAGGGAATAGGTTCTCTCCGGCTGCCCCTTGCGCACGCGGCGGTGACGGCGACACGCGTTGCGCGTCACGACAAAAGCCCACGTCGACAGCGATGCGTCGCCGCGAAATCCCGGGAGCGTGCGAACGATCGCGGCAAGAACGTCCTGCATGACGTCTTCGGCGTCATGGGGGTCGCGGCAGAAGGTGCGGCCAAAGCGGTAGATGGGCCCGGATACTTCGGTGAGGAGCTCTTCCAGCGCCTGTCGATCGCCTTCCTGCGCGGCGCGGAGGAGGCGCCGCTCTTCCGCCGTGGAGGGGCGCGTGAATCCTTTTGCGCGGACGCGGCTCCTACTCGTCATCATGACCCATCGTTCCCGTGCATATGCGGCCCCTTTCTCGGCCCGCATGATAGCAAAGCCGACCCTTGTGCTGCCCTGGCTGGTGCTCTTCGCCGCGTGCGGTCCGCCGGCCGAGACGCCGTCTCCGCCGGGCGCGCGACCGGCCGTGGCCGTGGTTCGCGCGGGCGGTGCGGCGGCGGGACGCGAGATCCTGCTTCCGGGCCGCGTCGTGGCGAGCGAGGAGGTCACGCTGACCGCGCGCGCGGCGTCGCGTTTGAGCGCGCTGCCGCGCGCGGAAGGCCAGACCTTCGATCGCGGCGACGCTCTCGCGGTGTTCGACGCGGAGGACATGCGCGCGGCACGGGATGCGGCGCGTGCGGCCGTCGAGGCGGCGGTGACGCGGCGCGACGTCGCCGCCCGCCAGGACGCACGCATGGACTCGCTGGCGCGCGCCGGACTCGTGGCCGCACGCGATGCGGACGCCGCGCACGATGCGCGGCGCGCGGCCGACGCCGGTTTGGCGGACGCGCGCGCCCAGGAGCGGCTCCTCCGCGAGTCGGTGACGCTCGCGGCTCCGTTCGACGGTGTCGTCGTTCGCCGCGCGGTCGACGTGGGAACGACGCTCCAGCCCGGGCAACCCGTGCTCCTCGTGCGGTCGCGGACCGCACGCGACATCGCCGTGGACATACCCGAATCGGTGGACGGCGAACTCGCGCGGGCGGACATCGCAGTTCAAAGCGGGGACGGCGCGTGGCAGACGGCGACGATCGTGCGGCGCGACGGCATGACCGACCCCGCCACGCGCACCCGCACCGTGCACGTCGTTCCGCGAGAGGCACCGCTCCCCGAGCCGGGCGCGTTCGTGCGTGTTCGCGTTCGGGGTCCGAGCCACGCGCCCGCCGGAGGCGTGCGCGTTCCCGTTCCCTCACGAAGCTCCACACTGCCTCTATC
>CAZEPH010000387.1:0-3118 GCA_964514075.1 uncultured bacterium
GTGCACTCGCGCGGATGTGGGGGGTGCGGCTCGCCCCAGCGACGCTGCACGCGATCTCGCGCACGCTGGGATCCGACGTACCGTTCTTCCTGCGCGGCGGGACGCAGTTCGCAACGGGGCGCGGCGATGAACTCACGCCGCTCGTACCCAGTGCGCCTTGGCATGCGGTGGTTATCACATCCCGCATCGTGGTGAGTACCAGAGATGCGTACGCCAGTGTGAAATGGGACTTGACACCTCTTGATGTGCTTCCTAGCATGCGCGAGCCTCCGGGCGTCAGGCGTGGGCCGGCGCTGCTCACGGGGAAGACCCGTCCGGCGGATCTGTACAATTCGTTCGAAGAAACCGTGTTCGCGGTCCATCCCTCCCTCGGTGTCGTGAAGGACCGGTTGCTCGAGCTGGGCGCTCGGGCGTCCGCCCTTTCCGGATCGGGGTCGGCCGTATACGGCATCGTTCCAACGGCTGGCGACGCACGACGCATCGCCGAACGCTGGTCGATGCCGGAGACGCGCGCGTACGTGGTTCGTCCCGTTCGTGTCGGGTCTCGACTCACGGTAGCGGAGGACAGGCGCTAGGCATTACGAAGAGACAAGGACCGTCCGCGATCCCGCCGCCCTAGTGATTTCCCCACACGGCGCGTTGGGAATGCGCAAGAACATGACCTGAGGTGCATCATGACCATCACAGAGGTCAGAATCTCCTTGCGCGATGATGCCAAGCTCAAGGCCTTTGCGAGCATGACGTTCGATGACTGCTTCGTCGTGCGTGGTCTCAAGTTGATCGAAGGGAACGGCGGGATGTTCGTGGCCATGCCGAACCGAAAGCGACCGGACGGCACGTTCCAGGACATCGCCCACCCGATCAACGCGGAGATGCGCAAGCTGATCGAGGACAAGATCATCGAGTGCTACAACAAGGAGATTGCTCGCGAGCAGTCTCCTCATTTCGTCGACGCGTAACACGGTCTAGGCAGCGCGCCGTAGCCTCCCGTCCACAGACGGGCCGTTGGTCGCGCACATCACGACGGACGGCTGTTGCAGGGGAGGTCTCACGCGGTGGACGCGCTAAAGGTGTTCTCGGGCACGGCCCACCCGTTGCTCGCACGCCGGGTCTGCTCGTACATGGGGGCCGAGCTGGGGCAGGCGGATATTTCCCGCTTTGCAGACGGGGAAATCTCCGTGGAGATCGTCGACAACATCCGCGGGGCGGATGTCTTCATCTTCCAACCGACCTTCGCACCGGCGGAGAACCTCCTCGAGTTGCTCATTATGATCGACGCGGTGCGTCGCGCCTCGGCCTGGCGCATCACCGCGGTCATTCCGTACTTCGGGTACGCCCGGCAGGACCGAAAGGACCGCCCGCGGGTGCCCATTACCGCCAAGCTGGCCGCGAACCTCATTACGGTGGCCGGCGCAATGCGGGTCTTGACGATGGACCTGCATTCCCCTCAAATTCAGGGGTTCTTCGACATCCCGTTCGATCACCTGTTCGCGGCGCCGGTTCTGATCGGGTACTTCGAGCAAAAGGGGCTCCCCGATCTCGTGGTCGTGAGCCCGGACATCGGGAGCGTCAAGATGGCACGGGCGTTCGCGAAACGCCTGGGTGCCGGGCTGGCGATCGTCGACAAGCGTCGTCCGCGTGCGGACGTCACGGAGGTCGTGAATCTCATTGGCGACGTGAAGGGCAAGAACGTCCTGATCATCGACGACGTGACGACGACCGGCAGCACCCTGGTGCAGGCGGCGGAGGCGCTGTCGCGCGAAGGTGCGCGCTCGATCTACGCCTGCATCACGCACGGCGTGTTCTGCGGCGACGCGCTGGAGAAGATCGAGCGTTCTCCGATCGTCGAGCTGGCGGTGACGGACTCGGTCCCGCACGCGACGCACTCGCTGCCGCCGAAGATTCGCACACTGTCCGTCGCGCAACTCTTGGGCGAGGCAGTGCTCAGGATCCACGAGGAGAAGTCGCTCTCGTCGCTGTTCGTGTAGGACGGCGCGGAGCCACATTACGTACGGGAGACTACGATGGCGATTGTTGCACTCGAGGCCGCTGCCCGCACCGGGCGCGGAAAGGGACCGGCCCGCCAAGCGCGTCTGCGCGGGACCATCCCCGCGGTGTTGTACGGCCTCGACAAGGAGCCGGCGGCGCTGACGGTGGACGCGCACACGTTCGAGAAGCTCATTCAGCACGGCCGCGGCAACCTGATTCTCGACCTCTCGGCCGGCGGCGCGGCCGCGCAGACGTCGATCATTCGCGAGCTGCAGCGGGAGCCTGTGAGCGGGGAGATCCTCCACATCGACTTCCAGCGCATCTCCCTCACGGAGAAGATTCAACGGCAGATCCCCGTGCACCTGACCGGCACGGCCATCGGCGTGAAGGACTTCGGCGGCATCATCGACTTCGTGCGCCGCGAGGTGCTGGTGGAAGGTCTGCCGACGCAGATTCCGGACGCGATCGACGTGGACGTGACGTCGCTCATGATCGGCGACTCGGTCTTCGCGCGCGACCTGCACCCGGAGGGCGTGGTGGTCCTGACGGACGGGGACATGGTGGTGGTGCACGTGGTGCCGCCGACCGTGCAAGCCGAGGCCGCAGCCGCACCCGCTCCGGGAGCCGCGGAACCCGAGCTCGTGCAGAAGAGCAAGGACAAGGAGAAGGCCGAAGGCGGCGAGAGCTAGTCGCGGGTGGAACTCGACGCAGGGACATCGCGACCCATCATCGTGGTCGGACTCGGCAATCCGGGCCGGAAGTACGATGGGACGCGGCACAACATCGGGTTCGAGGTGGCGGATCGTCTCGCGGAACGAGTGGCGGACGCGCATCGCGAATCGCTGGAAACAGCCGGTGTGCTCCTGGGGAGGATCGGTGCGCGGACGGTCGTTCTCGTGTGGCCGACCACGTTCATGAACCGCAGCGGTGAGGCGATCCGCGAAGTGCTGGAGCGCTACGAAGCCGCGCCAACGGACCTGCTCGTGGTGAGCGATGACGTCTACCTGCCGCTCGGTGCACTGCGGCTGCGCACGTCGGGCAGCGACGGAGGGCACAACGGCCTCGCGTCGGTGATCCAGTCGGTGGGGACGACGGGGGTGCCGCGCTTGCGCATCGGCGTGGGTCAGCC
>CAZEPH010000388.1:0-3117 GCA_964514075.1 uncultured bacterium
CGCATTCGCGCGACGGCGCCGCGTCGCGCGCGCTCACGCGTGCGGGCATTCGCGGCGTGGAGCGCGTTGCGCGACGCCTGCACGAGGCCGCGTGGAATCCGGATCGCGCGTTTGCGAGCCCGTACCTGCGCGCGATTCAGACGGCGCACATCGTGTTGCAGAACACGCGGACTGCGGCGTCGCTCCTGTGCCTGCGTGAGCTGGAGCCGGAGCAGGACGCCGCGGCGCTGCTCACGACCCTCCGCGCGCACGGCGCGGGGGAGGGACACACCGTGATCGTCGCGCACCTGCCGCTGGTAGATCGCGTCGTCGAACTGCTGACCAGCGAATCCCTCGAGCATTTTCCCCCCGGCACGCTCGTCCGGCTCGACTGCCCAGAGGGGTTGTGTGCACACAGGTGCCGGGTGACGGAGACCATCCGTCCGTAGCAGCAGACATCAACTGTGCGTTTTCCTGTCTTGCGTTCGCGTAACTTGTGATCGGCGACTCTGGGCGCTCCGCACGGGGACTCTCGTGTGCACGCTAGTCCGGCGGGAACTCGATGGCGTGTGCGAGTCCCACGAGCGCCGCGGTCGCCGCGGTCGTGGCGATCGCGTATCCGGCGCCGATCCGCAGGCCAAGGAACACAGCGACGTGTGTGCGACGCGACGGCGGCCGCTGCACTTCGACATCCGCGATCGCGGCGATCTTGTCGTCGTACACGTACGCGACTTGCCCCGCGAGCGCGCGCACGTTGAACTCGGGACCGAGCGAGACATCAACCGCTCGCGTGGGATCGATCCACCGGCGATACCGGCCCCGGACACCGCCGCTCCACCTCTCGAATCCCGCCGGTCGCGTGCGACAAAACCCCGTGAGGCCGATGGCCGATCGCGGTGTCACGTTCACGATCGGGCCCGTTTCCGCCGTGGCGATCCACTTCTCTCCATAAGTCCCGGCCAGGTCGCCTCGCAGACCGAATTGCACGCCGTGCTCGATCGTCACGAACCATCGCGACTCCGGGAGCGGACGACCGGTGATTCGCGCGTGAGCACACGACGCGACGCCGATGACCGCGAGGACACCGGCCGGAAGAAAGAGCAACGCAAGTCGGTTCACAGCCCCAGCCTATCAGCGCTGTCACTTGGACGGGAACCTCCTTCCGTCTCAACTTCGAATCGCACTGTTAGATCGGCCGCGTTCGTCCGAACTCCCCTCGGAATCGTCGGCTGCTCCCCGAGGGCGCCGAGCCCCGCGCGTCGTTGCGCGCGCGGGGCTCTTGCGCGTCGCGTCGCACTCGGGCGCACTGCAGCGCCGCGCAGATCGTCTGCTAGATCGCCCGCCTGCGCGGGAATTCCAGGTGACTCCGCGGCTCCCCGGCCACAGCCCTCCCATTCTCACGCGCAAGAAGGAGCCCCATCATGCGCGCGTTCTCTCTCATCGCGCTCGGAGTTGCTCGGCGACGACATGACGACCGAGCCCACGATGACGTGCGTCTTCAGACCGGCAGATGCACTCGTTCCCGCAACCGGGACGTTCGTGGACAAACAGTACAACAATCTGACGTGTGCGAACGAGGAGTTGGGGCGGTCCGTCTTGCACGACGACAACGGACTCGTCAGTCTTGCGCCGGATTTCTCCGCGATCGGCGCGACCGGGGACGGTCGCGATGACGCGGGATCGCTTGCTCCGTCCGGTCAGTATCTCGTGTGCGTGGAAGCAGGCTCCGTGCGCCGGGTCGTGGGAATGACGCGAATGCGATAGCAGATCGTCGCTCCCCGGTACAGGGCGGACGGGCCTCGTACGCGAGCGGGCGTGCGGGGCCCGTCTGCTTGTCGGCGTCTCGCACGCTGTGCTAGGCTGCGTGTCCTTCCACACCATACGCGGTTCTCGCACGACGCGACTGCCACTCGAATCGACATCACCCACGGAGTCGGATCACACCCAATCATGCCGCCAGCACCTAGCCGCCGCGTCGTCGTCACGGGCCTCGGCATCGTGAGCCCCGTCGGCGTCGGCCAAGAGCAGTTCTGGACGCGCCTCACGCAAGGCATCTCCGGCGTGAAGGAGGTGCGTGACTTCGACACGTCACCGTTCTCGTGTCATCACGGCGGTGAGGTGCAGGAGTTCGATCCGACGCAGCACTTCCCCGCGAGCAAGGTGCGGCAGTGGGACCGCTGCATGCAATTCGCGATGGTGGCGGCGAAGGAAGCGCTGGATCAAGCGGGCACGCCCATTGACCCGGATCGCGCGGGCGTCATTCTCGGCACCGCCGCAGGCGGACGGCGCGAGGCGATCGCATTTCAGCGCGACGTGCTGCTCGCGGACGGGGAGACGGAGCGCGCGATGCGCCGCTTCCCGCGCCGGCAAATGCTCAACTCGTCGTATCACGCGCAGACAAATCGCGTGGCGTCGGAGTTCAACATGCGCGGGCCGAATCTGACGATCTCCACCGCGTGCGCATCCGGCACGAACGCGGTGTCGCTCGGCGCGGACATGATCCGCTTCGGCCGCGCGGACGTGATGCTCGCGGGCGGTAGCGAACTTCTCTGCCAGATCGTGTTCACAGGTTTCGCGGCGATTCGCGCGATGAGCGAGGAAGGGAAGATCCGCCCGTTCGACGGCGAGCGCGGCGGACTGATGCTCGGCGAAGGCGCGGGCATACTCGTGCTGGAAGAACGCGAGGCCGCACTCGCGCGCGGCGCGCACATTCTCGCGGAAGTCGCGGGCTGGGGCTTGAGCGGCGACGCACTGCACATGACTGCGCCCGCGAAAGATGGCAGCGGCCTCGCCGAATCGATTCGTCAATCGCTCGAAGACGCAGGCCTCCCTCCGGAGGCGATCGACTACGTAAACGCGCACGGCACCGGCACGCGCTACAACGATCAAATGGAAACGCGCGCGATCAAGCTGGCTCTGGGCGAGTGGGCGCACAAGATTCCGGTGTCGTCGACCAAGTCGATGATGGGCCACACGCTCGGCGCGGCCGGCGCGATTGAAGCGGTGATCGCGGTGCTCACGATTCAGTCCGGCGTCATTCCGCCGACGATCAACTACGAACATGCGGACCCGGAGTGCGATCTCGACTACGTGCCCAACACGGCGCGGCGCGCGCCGGTGCGCACGGTGCTCTCGACG
>CAZEPH010000389.1:0-3112 GCA_964514075.1 uncultured bacterium
TGTTGGAGGTCGGAACGGGATCGGGGTACCACGCCGCCGTGCTGGCGGAGATCGCCGGCGTCGTACACACGACGGAGCGGCAGCCGCATCTCGCGGCGCGCGCGCGCATGCGACTGCGGCGTCTCTCGTACGCGAACGTGCACGTGCACCTGACGCGCGGTGCGGTGCTGGGCTGGCCGCGCGGCGCACCGTACGACGCCATCGTTGTGGCGGCCGCGGCGCGGCATCGCGTTCCGGCGGCGCTGGTCGCGCAACTTCGGCCCGGCGGCGTGTTGGTGATCCCGCTCGGCGAGCGACACGCGCAGACGTTGACCGTGGTGCGGACGAATCCGCACACCGGAGCGACCAAGCAGCGGGCCGTGTGCGGATGCGTTTTCGTCCCCCTCATCACATCCGAGCCCTGAGCCGCGTTTCGTCGTGCAGCAGGCGCTGCGCATGTGAACGCCGAGCGGTTGCAGCCTGCGACACGCGGGCATGAGCAGTCGTCCCGTCCCCTCGAACGAGTGCATGTGGCACGGCGTTTGATAGACCCCTCCACCGAACGGCTGCTTCATGCGGCTTACGATGACGAACGCTATTCACGGAGGCAAAACGATGACATTGGTTCGCTGGTCACCCATGAGGGACATGGCGCTGTTGCGCGGGGAGATGGATCGCTTGTTCGGCGCGACGAACGCCCCCTTGTTCGAGTCGGCGTCGTCCGGCGAGTTCGTTCCGCCGGTTGACGTGGTCGAAACGGAGGACGCCTACACCTTCTCCGCGGACCTGCCGGGTATGCGGCTCGAGGACATCAAGGTGCATCTCGCCGACAACGTGCTCACGTTGCGTGGACAGCGCGTCGCAACAGCGACGGACAACGCGTCGTACGTGCACACCGAGCGGGCGCACGGCGCGTTCGAGCGGACGTTCCGGCTCGGAACGCCGGTCCAGTCGGAGAACGTCAGCGCGAAGTACGCAGACGGCGTTTTGACGGTTCGGGTGAACAAGTCGGAAGCGCTCAAGCCGAAGGAGATCCTGATCCAACGGTAGGCGACGTCCAGAGGGGAGCAGCGGGGGCTGCTCCCCTCGTTCGTTTGTGCGTCAGGGTTGCGTCGGGTGCGATGCGTCGGGTAGATTGTGCGGTCTTGGTCGGGGCGTAGCGCAGCCCGGTAGCGCACCTGCTTCGGGAGCAGGGGGTCGGAGGTTCAAATCCTCTCGCCCCGACCACGTTGTTGTTTCCGTCGCACACGATCCAGGAGGATCGATGCCGAGCAGTCACGCGACACCCGTTCGGGCCCGCGTCCACGTATCGGGCACCGTGCAGGGTGTGGGATTCCGCTACTTCACGCTGCACGCCGCACGCGAGTTGGGTCTCGTCGGCTGGGTTCGCAACGTGTCCACCGGCTCGGTGGAGGCGGAGGTGGAAGGACCGGACGACAAGGTGACCGCGTTCATCGAGGTGATGCGTCGCGGTCCCAGCAGCAGCGTCGTGCGCGAGTTGCACTCGCAGCGCATCCCCCCGATGGGCGACACGTCCTTCGACATTCGCACATGACGGCACCGCCGGCGCGCGACCTCGCGCGCTACATTCGGAGCGTGCCAGATTTCCCGAAGCCCGGGATCGTCTTTCGCGACATCACCACGTTGCTCCAGGACGGCGAGGCCTTTGCCGCCACCGTGTCTTTGCTCGTCGACCGTGCCCGGGCCGTGCGGCCGGACGTGATCGTGGGGATCGAGTCGCGTGGGTTCATCTTCGGCGCGCCGGTGGCGCACCAACTCGGCATCGGCTTTGCGCCGGTGCGCAAGGAAGGCAAGCTGCCCGCGGCTACGACGAGCGAAACCTACGCGCTCGAGTACGGCGAGGACACGATCGAGATGCACACCGACGCACTCACACGCGGTGCGCGTGCGGTGCTCGTGGACGATCTGCTCGCGACGGGGGGAACCGCGGCCGCCGCGTGTCGCCTCGTGGAGCGTCTCGGCGCGCAGGTGGTGCTCGCAAGCTTCGTGATCGAACTCGCGTTTCTTCCCGGCCGCGAACGTCTCGCGCCGCGCCCCGTGGACGCGCTTATCCGATACGACTCGGAGTAAGATCCGGCTCCAAGAGGCGCGTTTGCCGCACGGCCGTGTCGATCACCGTGAGCTCCGGCAGGTCTTTTCGTCCTTCCACGCCCATCTCGGCGAATTCGCGCGCCTTCGGCATCACGCGTGACTCGAGCGATCCGATGCCGGAGTTATACGAACGCACGGCCTTCTCCATGTGATCGCCCATGTCGGAGAGGTGCTCCGTCCACGTGCACACACGGTCGTAGAGTTCGCGGCCGAGCGCGCTGATCGCCTGCGCGTTTTCCGCGAGCTGCGCGTGCCGCCATCCGAGCGACGCCGCACGGAGGATCGAAGTGAGCGTCATCGGACTCGCGAGGATGACGCCGCGTTCCAACGCATAGTCGACGAGGTGGACGTCGTGCTGGAGCGCGGCCGCGAAGAGCGACTCGCCCGGAAGGAACATGACGACCTCTTCGATCGACGAACGAAACGCCTCCCCGTAGTCCTTGCCGGAGAGTTCGTCCACGCGTGAGCGCACGTTCTGCGAGAAGCGCTTCAGATGCTTCTCGCGCGCCGGCTCGTCGGATGCCTCCATCGCGTCGAGGTACGCGCTGAGCGGCGCCTTCGCGTCCACGACGACGGTGCGATCGCCCGGCAGGCGCACGATCATGTCCGCGCGGCGGCCGCCGTCGCCCGAGGCCTCCTGCTCCTGGAAGTCGCAGTACTTCACCATGCCCGACACCTCGACCACGCGCCGCAGGTGCAGCTCGCCCCATTGGCCGCGCGCGGCGGGGGCGCGCAGCGCGCGTGCGAGCGCCGACGTCTCCGCGCGCAAATCGAGCTGCGCGAGCCGCAGTCCTTCGACCTGCTGCGTGAGCGACGCGTATGCGGCCGCGCGTTCCGCTTCCATTGCGCGCAGCACCGTGTCCACCTTGCCCAGCGTGTCGCTCACCGGCGCGAGTTGCGTGCCGATGGCGGTCTGCCGTGCGTCCAGGTCCGCGCGCGCCTGCACCTGGAACGTCGCGAGGTTCTCGCGTGCCAGGTCCAGGAAGGCCTGGTTGTTCGAGCGCAACGCTTCGGCCGAGAG
>CAZEPH010000390.1:0-3100 GCA_964514075.1 uncultured bacterium
AAGGCGGACGCCTCTGGCCGTCCAATCCAGTATTCGACTGTGAGGGGCCTGCGCATGTCTCCCCGCCGCATCGCACTTGCCGCTGCCACGCTCGCTCTGTGTGTGGCCGGCACGTCCTCCGCCACGACACTCTTCGGTCTGGTCAACACGGGCGAACTCTACGCATCCTCCGATACCGCCACGACGTGGACGATTCGCTCCGTCCTTCCCGTGCGCGACGCGGTCGCACTCGCCGCGGGCCAAACGAGTTCGCAGCTCTTTCTCGCGACGCACTCCGGCAGCCTGTATCGCTCCACCGACGCGGGCCTGAACTGGACAGGCGTGGCCGCGCTCACCGCGAGCGATGTGGCGGCGATGGCCTTGCGCTCCAACGCCACCGTCGACGCCATCCTCCTCACAGAGAGCGGTTCGGTGTACACGGTGACCGGCCCGTCGTACGCCACCGCCACGTCCACCGGCGTGATCACGGCGTCGGACTGCGTGAGCCTCGCGTTCAACGGCGCGGGCACCTTGTTCGCGCTCACGCGAACGGGCGACGTCTACAGCAGCGCGAACGCAGGCGCGACGTGGACCGCGGTGGGCGTGATCACCACCTCGGAAGCGCGCGCGATCCGCACGTTCGGCACGTCGCTCTTCGTCATCACGCAAAGCGGGGACGTGTACAAGAGCACGAACGCGGGCGCGACGTGGACCGGCATCGGCACGCTGTCGCACGTGGGCATGACGGGGTTCACCGTGTTCGGCCCGTACTTGATCGCGGGATTGCAAGAAGGCGAGGCCTGGACATCGCCCGACGGCGCGACGTGGCGCTTCCGCGGATCGATCAACCAAGTGTTCGTGCAAGCACTCGCGACGGACACGCCGGCGGTGACGGGCATCGGTGAAGGTGCGGGCGGCGGCGCGTTGGCATTCGCCGCTCCGCGCATCGGAGGCGACGCGTCGACGGTGTTCACGTTCACGCTTCCGCGCAATGCGTCGGTGACGCTCAGCGCGTTCGACGTGCGGGGTCGCCTCGTTGCGCGGCGCGATACGGAGTCACGCGCAGCGGGAGAGAACGCCGTGTCCTGGTCGCCGGATGTCGCGCCGGGCGTGTACCGCGTGCGGCTCGACGCGGGTGCCAGCGGCACGGCCGTCGCGAAGTGGATCACGCTGCGATAGCGCGCTCCGCCGCGTGATCGCACTGTACGTTGCGCTGGGCGGTGCGGCCGGTAGCGTTGCGCGCTATGCGCTCGGCGTGGCCATGCATCGCTGGAGTGGTGCGGAGTACCCGCTCGGAACGTTGATCGTCAACGCCACGGGTTCGCTCCTTCTCGGCTTCCTCTTCTACGCGCTGACCACGCATGCCGTCGCGCCCGAGTGGCGCGCTCTTCTCACGACGGGTTTCTGCGGCGGCTACACTACCTTCTCCACGTTCAGTCACGAGACCGCGCGGCTTCTGCAGGACGGACGCACGATGCACGCGGTGGCGTACGTCGCCGCAAGCGTCATGTTGTCGATTGCGGGGACGTTCGCGGGCTACGCGCTCGCGCGTCGTTAGGTGCGGGCGCGTCGCCGCGCCGCTCCCGTTGCAAGCAATAGCGCCCCCAGCACCACGACGATCGTCGCGCCCGGCGGTACGTCACGCACCGCGGAGAGCCACAACCCGACCAGGCTCGCGCCGACGCCCATCGCCCACGCGATCGCCAGACGCGACGCGAACCGTTCGGCGAGCAACTTCGCCGCCACCGCCGGCACGATGAGATACGAGAACACGAGCAACACGCCGACGATGCCCACGGAGTTCGTGACCACCACGCCGAAGAGCACGTAGAACAGAAAGTCCCACGCGCGGATATTGAGCCCCTCGCGGCGTGCACCGGCGGAATCGCGCGAAATGCGCAGGAACGGGCCGCGCCACACCCAGTGCAACACGCCGAGCACGGCGTACAGCACGGCGAGCCGCACGACATCATGGTGCGTCACCGCGAGGAGGTTCCCGACGAGAATGTCTTTGATCTCCTCCGCACCGTGCGGCGAGCTGTTGAGGACGAGTACCGCCGCGGCCGCACTCACCGCGTACACGATTCCGATGATCGCTTCGTGCGGAATGCGCCGGGTTTCGGAGCGGGTGACGGCGAAGACCGCGGCACCGACGACGGCGAACGCGAACGCGAGAAGGTAGGCGAAGAGCGACCCCGGCTCGTGCGCGCCGAGCGCGGGGAGCGTCGCCACCGCGGTTCCGAGCGCCGCGGTTTGCGCGAGCGAGAGATCGACGAAGATCACCTCGCGCTCCACGACGTGCAATCCGAGGTACGCGTGAATCGCGACGATGACGACCGTCGCCACGAATGGCCACACGAGCAAGCTGACGAGCGGGCTCACGCTATTTCCCTCCAAGCGCGGCGGCGAGCAGCGCGAGTTGCTTGTCGACAAGCGCTGTGTACGTGGTGACGCCGCTCTTTTCGTCCACCGACGGCGGCAACACGACCAGTGCGCAGCCGCCGTCGTGCGCGATCTTCGCGGACAGCTTGCGGTCCTTGTACGGCTCGAGGATCAACGCCCGCACACGCTGTTGTCGGATCAGCGCGATCAGCTGCGCGACGTGCGATGCACTCGGCGGAATGCCGGGCCTCGGCTCGACGTAGCCTACGACGTTCACGCCGAACGCGCGCGCGAAGTACGGCCACGAGTTGTGATAGGTGGCGACGTTCGCACCGGTGAGGCCCATCGCCTGCGCCGCCGCTGTCCACCTCTTGAGCGAGCTGCGCACGGTGGCCTCAAACGCCGCCTGTTGCCTCTGGTACGTCGCCGCGCCCGCGGCGTCCACAGTCGCCAACTTGTCCCGGATCGCACGGCTCACGAGGATCGCGTTCTCCGGATCGAGCCAGTAGTGGGGGTTACCCTGTGGGTGCACGTCGCCCTGCGCGCGCGACACCGCGCTCGTCGGGAGATCGAGGATGTGCACGGTCTGCGACGCGTCGAGAAAGCCCACGCCGCCGGGGAGGATCTTCGAATTACGTGCGTTGGTGAGAAGCGGCGGAATCCACCCGACCTCCAGGTCGCGTCCCACTTCGATGAAGACGTCCGCCTTCGCGAGCTTCAGCACGAACGACGGTTTGGC
>CAZEPH010000391.1:0-3093 GCA_964514075.1 uncultured bacterium
CACGCATGCGACTCGCCGCCGCGATTCGACAGGAACGCGATGCGCGTGCCGTCCGGCGACCAGATCGGCGCCATGTCTTTGTGATCGCCCTGCGTGAGCGGAAACGCGGGAGTCGACCCGTCGGCCGCGACCATCCAGAGGTTCGCGAAGTACTTGTCGTCGTCCACGCTCATGCGCTGCACGGTGAACGCGATGCGGCTGCCGTCGGGGGAAATGGTGGGGGCGTTGGGAACGTGGATGCGCGCGAGATCCTCGAGCGTGAGGCCGCGGCGCGGAGCGCAAGTAGGCACGAAAGAACCTCCGGGATGCGGGGAGCGAAACTGGTGGGCGGACTGTAGCCCTTGGCGAGCGCTCGCGCAACGCGCGCAGCTTGAGTTGAACGGGCGTCTCTGGTAGTCACGCTGCATGCGACTCGCGCTCACGCCGCCGTCTGGGTTCTCGTTTCTGCGCACCGTGCGTAGCCATGGGTGGTGCTATCTGGCACCGTTTCGCGTGAGCGACGCGTTCGACGTTCTGTCGACGACCGTCACCCTTCCCACCGGTCAGACCTGCGCGATCGAGCTCCGCGCCGCGTCGGTGACCGCACACGGGGCCGAGGCGAGCGACCGCACGTCGATCCGCGCCATTGCCGAGCGCATTCTCGGGTTCGACATCGACCTGGCGCCGCTGTACGCGCGCCTCGCAGGCGACCCGCGCCGTGCGTGGGCGGCGGAGTGCTGGGCGGGCCGCATGCTGCGCGCGCCGTCGCTGTGGGAAGACCTCGTGAAGATGATCCTCACGACCAACTGCTCGTGGCGGTTGACCGAGGTGATGGTCGAGCGTCTGGTGGGCGAACTCGGCGGCGGTGCGTTTCCGCCGCCACACGCCATGGCCGAGCGCGACGAACGTTTCTATCGCGACGTGATTCGCGCGGGGTATCGCTCGCCGTCGCTTGTCGCCCTCGCACGCGACGTCGCCGGCGGCGCGATCGACCTCGATGCGCTCGTCGCGCGCGATCGCCCGACGCGCGACGTGCGCGCGGCGATCATGTCGCTCCCCGGCTGCGGTCCCTACGTCGCGGAGAACATCCTGCGATTGCTCGGACGCTCCGATTTTCTCGGTCTCGATTCGTGGAGCCGCGCCGTGTACGCGAAGCGCGTGCACAACGACGGCCGCGGCACGGCGCGCCGCCTCAAAGACTCAACGATCGAGCGCGCCTACAAGAAGTGGGGCGAGTACGCGGGGCTCGTGTTCTGGCTGGACGTCACGCGCCACTGGCACGACGGAGAAGAGTCCACGTGGCCGTGAACTGCGCGATCTCCTCGTACACCGCGGCGTCCGTGCGTCCGGTACGAGCCAGCGTGTGGAAGGAGTGATCGCCACCGTCGATCACGTGCACAGAGACCGGCGTGCGCATCTCCGCCACCGCCGCAAACAGCAGGTCGAGCCGGCACAATGTGTCGCGCGTGCCCTCGATGAACAAGCACGGCACACGGATAGACGAGAGATGCTCGACGCGCAGCTTCTCCGTCTCGCCGCTCGGGTGCAGCGGATACCCGAGCAGCACGAGGCCACCAACCCCGGCATCGCCCGCCGCCGCGACGTGCGACGCCGCGCGACCACCCATCGACTTCCCGCCGATCACGACAGACCGCGCTCCGCTCTCCACGCGCGTGAAGGCGATGGCCGCGCGCACGGTCTCTTCAAGCACCGGCATGCGATCCGGCGCGGACCGTCCCGCGTCGACGTACGGGAAGTTGAACCGCACGCAAAAAACGCCGCGCTCCGCGAGCGTCTCCGCCACGACCTGCAACAACGCGTGATGCATGTCGCCGCCCGCGCCGTGCGCGATCACCGCGGCCACGCCGCTCGACGCGCCGCGCGCGGGGCGCGACACGCGCGCGTTCACCTCGCGTCCGGACGACGGAAGCGGAATGCGCGCGTCTTCGCCGACGGCATCCGGCGCAGCGGTGCGGCGCGGCACGACTAACGCACCTTCTCCGCGGCGATCAGGAAGTATGCATAGAAGTCGAGTCCGCCGTCGTCGAACATGCGAATCTCCTCGCGCGTGTGATCGAGCATCTCCCGCGGCACGATGTCGGAGCCTTCGAGAGCGGCGACGCGTGTGCGCAGCGCGTCGTAGTAGGCCGCCCACGACGCGCGCGAGAACGGCTCGAGATGCAGCGTGCGAAAGCCCTCGTGCTCGAGCAGCACCATGTACGCTTCACCGCGCACGAATCGCTCGGGCAGTCCGTCTTCCCAGAACTTGCGCATCGGCGTCGGCACGCGCGTGCGCGTCCACCCGAAGTGCGTGAGGACGAGACGCCCGCCGACGCGCAACACCGAGCGCAATGGTGCAAGCGAGCGGCGCAGCCCGGTCACGAAAATGCACCCTTCCGCCACCACGGCATCCATGCTGTTGGGTGCGACGGGCAAGTGCATCAAGTCCGCAACGCACACGCTCGCGCGCGGGGAGGCGCCGAGTGCATCGCGCGTGCGCGCGGCGAACACCGCGTTCTTGTCTGTGGCTAGGACGTGTCCACGACTGCGTGCGAGCAATGTGCGCGCTGTGGCGCCGTGACCGGCTCCGACTTCGAGGATGCGCGCGGCGGATTCCGCGTTCGCCCACGCCACAATCGTCTCCGACGTTGCTTCGGTCCCGGGTCCCATCCGCGGCACACCGTCGAACAGAGCGGCGTACCCGCGGGCTGCATCGGTCACAGCGATTGTCCCGTCTCCACGCGCAACCATCGTGTGAGCGTCATGAACGGCGGTTCGATGTCCATCTGCCACAAGAGAGCGATCAACTCGCCGCGGTGATGGACTTCCTCGGTCGCAACGTGCATGAGGATCTCTTCGACCGTGAACGCCGCGATCACGCCGTCATCGCGTGACACCGTGACAAGACGCTCGCCCGCATCCTCGCGCAGCGATGCGAGGAACTGTCGCGTCTTCGTCTCGATGCGCGTCATCGTCTCACGCACCATCTTGGCCGACGTGAAGCTGTCGAAATCCCAATCCTGCAACTGGTACCCCAAGCCGGGGATGATGTGGTGGAACCAGTAATCCTCAACCTCCACGATGTGCAGGAGAACCGCGACCATCGATCCCCAC
>CAZEPH010000392.1:0-3088 GCA_964514075.1 uncultured bacterium
CTGTATCTGCACGTCCTGCGTGCCGGAACTCGTGAGTGCGGTGTTGTTCTCCACGCGCACCTTCGCATACGTGCGTCCGCCGAGCGTGAACCCGTTCGTCGTGCGCCACACCGCCTCGCTGCCGGTGTCGAAGATCACGCGCGAGTTGGGCACGGCGAGCCCGAAGGGATTCAAGCCGGCGTTATGCGTGTACGTCGCACCGTCGTGAAAACGGACCACGTTCGCCGTGCCTGTTGTGCCGAACAAGTTGCCGGTGAACAGCGAGGTCGTCGTCACGGAGCCGCCGCCGAGTATCTGCAGCGCGTCCGCGCTGGTCGGCAGGATGCGGTGCGCGGCGCCGCCCACGGACAGGGCGCCGCCGATCGTGCCCGTGACGGTCGCGGCGAGCGAGAGCGTGAGCGGGTTGGAGCCGCCGAGCGTGAGAGTGCTGCCGGCCTGCACGTCGAGTCCAACGGCAGCGCCACTCAGCGTGAGCGTGTTCGCGGCGGACGTGTTGAATTGCGCCGACGCGCCGTCGCGCACCGTGAGCGTTTGAATGGTCTGGGTCGGAACTTGATTGATGATGGGGCTCGGTGTGACGTCTCCATCGATGACGAGCTGATCGGTGGGACTCGGGGAGTTGCGTGCCGGTGTCCAGTTCGCCGCCGCGCCCCAGTTGCCGGAGCCGCCGACGTTCCACGTGTACGTCGCGGCGTGTGCGCTGGAGACGAGTCCGACGATCAGAACGGCGGATGCGAAGATGTGCGGGGACATGTGGCATAGCTCCGATGTGAAATGGACAGCACGCTGCCTCTCAGTGTACAGGACGCGGGAGCGCGTTCAAGGAGCGGCAGGACGTCGTGCACACTGCACGCTCCGGAGGCGCCTACCGGAGGAGGACGAAGCGTCGGGTGACGGGTGGGTCGCTTGTATCGAGTGCGGCGAAGTAGAGTCCCGACGTCTGATGCGGAACCGACCAGTGCGCCGTGTGCTCGCCGGGAGGGTGCACGCCGGTGTCGATCTCCGCGACCGCGCGGCCGCGTGCATCGTAGATGCGGAGCGTGGCGCGGCCGCGACGCGCGAGTGTGTACGTGAACGTCACGCCGCTCTGCGACGGCGTCGCGCGCAGCGCGTTCGCGACGGGCGGGATCGGCGCCTCGCCGACCGCGACGAACGCGAGGGAATCGAAACACAAGTCCTGGCACGTGGAGAGCAGCGTCGCGGCCCAGCGCGCGATGGACTCGTTCGTTTCGTTGCCCTGTGTCACGCCGTCTTGCCGGAGTTGATCGAGAGAGAACGCATCGAACTGCGAGCGCAGCGTCACGGCGCCGACCGACACGTCCTGAATGCCGGCGTACCGCAGGCCGCCCGCGTCGGGGTACTTGAGGTTGGCCGACGCGATGCCGTCCGCGTTCGGCGACACGGCCAGCACGGCGTAGTCTTCGCTCCCCGGACACCCGTTGCGTCCGAGACCGTACGTTTCGCCCGCCACGCAGAGGAACGGGTTCCCCGTGAGCGACACGCCCCACGCGGAGTTGAGATCGGCGTAGCGCGCGTTCGTCACCGTGACGCCCATCGCGTTCTCGAGGAACGTGAGGCGCGGGCCGCTCTGGTTGAGGAACATCGCGTTGCCGGTGCCGCTCAACCACAGGAAGCGGTTGCTCGCGGTGTCGCGCACCCACGTGTCGAGCACGCTGACCGCATTGCCCGCATCGCTCGTCGAGCCGTCGGAGAAGTTGGTCTCCGAGAGCGTGCCGGTGTTCCAGAGGATCGCTTTGTACGTACTCGCAAGGAGCGCCGGGTGCGGACCGGGATTGTGAAAGAGTGCGCTCGCGGGACTGGATCGAGCGCCGAGATCGTTCCCCATGCCGTAGCTCGGAGCGGTGACGTCGTAGCGGTCCCACGCGATTTGCAAATTACGGAACGCGTTCTCGATGTTGAATTGCGGCCCGCGACCGTCGGCTTTGTCCACGTACAGGAAGCAGTGCGCGGGCGCCGCCGCGGTGCAGTTCGCGCCCGACGGCGTGCCGTCGTGCGTCGTGAGCGGCAAAACGCACATTTCGTTCACGAACACCTCGCGGCCGGTGTACGTGCCGCCCTGCGACGCCCAATGCATGTTCCCGAGGAGCGCGCCCGCGCGTTCGTGGTCCTTGTTCCCCCACGTGGTGTCGGGAAGATAGAAGTCGCCGTTGGTCCTGACCGGGATGTACGTCGAGTGCAGCACGTATTCGATATGCGTGCCGGGCGTGAAGAGATCGTCGGGGAAGATGTCGAACCCCTCCGCGCCGCCTGTGAGCGCGTTCCAGTTGCCGAGTCCGCTGTATCGCGTCCCCGCGGCGGGCGGCAGTTCGTGGAACGTGCTCTGGAACGTGCGCATCGCCGTCAGCGCGGGCAGCGCGCCGGCGTCCGCGGTGGCCGTGTCGAGGCGCGCCACGACGAATCCGGTGAACGTGCCGCTCGCCACGCGCGGCTGCGCCTGGTACGTCGTCCACCACGGGTGCGCGGTGTTGAGGCACGGTCCCGGCGTCACGCGGAAGAGGAGGTCCACCTCGGCGGCGGTCGTCCCCGTGGCGCACGAGCGTGCGATCGCGCACGTGAGCGAGTCGCCGAGACGCGTCACGCCGTTCGCCGCTGTCAGGTTGAGCGCTTGGTCCACGCGTGCCGGCGTGTTCTTGGCCCCTGCGAACGTCGACGACGACGGATAGGCGTCCTGCAAGAACTCCCACGGTTGCATGACGACGTGCGGCGCCGCGATGTCGGATGCAAAGACACCGATGTTGTCGAAGTACGGCGAGGCATTGCCCGCCTGACCGAGCGTGTTCACGACGCCGATCGCAATCTGCAGGCGCTCCGCGTGCGCGGGGACCATGTGCGAGATGTCGTACGTCTGCTCGGGAAGGCATCGCGCGGCGTTGGACGCATACGTCAGCGAATTGTCCATCCACGGCGACCACGCGGCGGGGTCGGTGCACGAGCAATCGGGAAGATCCGCCGGCGAGTAGCGCACGCGGAAGAAGTAGTAGATGCCCTCGTCTTCGATCAAATGCGAATAGACGTCGAACCGCAGCGCATACCCCGCGGCCGGATAGGAGGGAACGCCGGTCAGATC
>CAZEPH010000393.1:0-3077 GCA_964514075.1 uncultured bacterium
CAGTTGTACTTCGCCGGCAACGGATCGCTCTTGCTCGTGCTCCTGGCGTCGTTCTTCTCGGGGCAGGCGCTCGCGCTGCAGCTCTCGAAAGAACTCACGCAGATGGGGTCGAAGGACTACATGGGGCGGCTCATGGCGACCGCGGTCATCCGCTCGCTGGGCCCCGTGCTGACGGGGATGGTCGTGGCCTCACGCTTGTCCGCCGGGTACGCGGCGGAGGTCGGGTCGATGCGCATCTCGAACCAGATCGCGGCGCTCGAGGCGTACGGCATCGATCCGATTCGCAAGCTCGCGACGCCGCGGTTCGTCGCGCTGATCGTCATGCTGCCCGTGCTCACGACGATCGCAGATGCGATCAGTGTCCTCGGCGGGTACTTGATCTCGCGCGTGGTGGTGCACATCGCGCCGACGACGTACTGGTCCGGCGTGTGGGCGAGCATGGAAATGGGCGACCTGCTCGTCGGCGCGGTAAAGCCCTTCTTCTTCGGCGCATTCATCGCGATCATCGGCGTGTGGAAGGGCTTTCGCACCGAGGGCGGCACGAAAGGCGTCGGCATGAAGACGACCGAAGCCGTCGTCGTGACGTCCATCGGCATCCTCATTCTCGACCTGATTCTCACCCGGGTCGTGTTTAGTCTGCTCGGATGGTAAGCATGACCCCGGCGATCCAGTTCGACGACGTGTGGTACTCCATCGGCGGCAAGCCGGTGCTGTGCGGCGTGACGTTCGACGTGCCGCGCGGCCGAACGAAAGTGATCCTCGGCCCGTCCGGGACCGGCAAGTCCACGATCCTGCGGTTGCTGCTCGGGCTCATTCGCCCCGACCGCGGGCACGTCCTCGTGGACGGGCGCGACATCACGGCGCTCTCGCGCCGCGAACTGGACGGCGTGCGGCACGGCATGGGCATGGTGTTCCAAGACGGCGCACTGTTCGATTCGCTCACCGTCGGCGAGAACGTGGGCTTCGCCCTGATGCACATTCGCCGGTGGCCGATCGAGCGCGTCGCGGCCGAAGCGCGCCGCCTGCTCGAACTGGTCGGCCTCGATGCGGATCTGGCGGACAACATGCCCGACGAACTCTCCGGCGGCATGCAGCGCCGCGTGGCGATCGCACGCGCGCTGGCCGGCGAACCGTCGATCCTCCTCTATGACGAGCCCACCACGGGACTCGACCCCACGAGCGTGGAACAGATCACCGACGCGATGCTGTCGTTACGCGAGCGCCTGCACATCACGTCCGTCGTCGTGACGCACCACATCACCGACGCGCTCAAGGTCGGACAGCGGTTCGTGATGCTCGGCGACGGCGTCGTGCAATTCAACGGAAGCGGGACTGAATTGCTCGCGTCCGCACACCCGGCGGTCGTACATTTCCTGCAGCCGTTCCGCGACTCCGTGCGGGCGGCCATGGAGCACATCGAAGACGCGGACGACGACGCCGCCGACAACGGCGAGCCCGCGGAGAAAGGAAACGCGTGAAGCGGTCAGGTCACATTCGCTGGGGCGAGGTGCGCGTCGGCGCACTCATCTTCCTGTCGATGATCGTGTTCTTGTGGGTGGCGTTCCGTATCCCGGGGCCGCGCCTCTTCGCGAAGGTGCACACGTGCCGCGCGCACTTCGCGGACGTGCAGGGCATTCTGGCCGGCAATCCCGTGCGCATGAGCGGCGTGACCATCGGCACCATCACTGGCGTGTCGTTCGAGGACTTCGACCGCACGGGCAAGGTGCTCATCGTGATGCGCGTCGAGGAGGATCGCTGGAAGCTGCTGCACGCGGATGCGAGCGCGTCGATCGGAACGATCGGCCTGCTCGGCGATGCGATCGTGGACATTCACCCCGGCACCCCCGGCGCCGCACCGCTCGCGAACGGTGCGGAAATCCCGACGCGCGAGATTCGCAAGATCACCGACCTCGGACCGCAGGTCGAGCAGGCCATCGGTTCCATGCGCGCCGCCGCGGACGAAGCCACCGCGATGATGCGCAAGACCGCAGGCGGCGAAGGCTCGCTCGGGCAGCTCTTCACGTCGCGCGCGCTCTACGACAACTTGAATACGCTCTCCGTGAGCGGCGCGCGCGCCGCGACCGATCTCAACGCCACGTCCGCGTCGCTCGCCGTGCGCTTCGCCCGGCTCGCGGACAACCTGGATTCGCTCGTCACGCTGATTCGCTCGCCATCGGGGACGACGGGACGTGTGCTCGCCGATCCGACCATGTACGAGACCACGAAGCGTCTCGTCGGGCGGCTGGACTCGCTGAGCGCGGCGCTCACCTCGCCCAGCGGTGGCGGCTCCGCGGGCGAGATGCTGCGCGATCGCGCGCTCTACGACCGCACGGTGTCCTCGCTGGCGCAGGTGGAATCGCTGCTGGTCCAGGTGCAGAAGAACCCGGGCAAGTTCTTCAAGTTCTCCGTGTTCTAGTTCGCGTCCTTGGCGCCGCGCCAGAGCGGTGTGCCGCTTTCGTCACGCAGAGAGAGCGTGTCCGCGCCGCGCGTCACGTTGATCGCCACGAGGGCCGGCCGCTCGTTGTAGGTGATGCGCGAGCCGCGCACCGTCACGCTGTCGCCCACGGCGAGCCGCACCGCTTGCGTGTCGACGTACTTCGCGGGGCCGAGTTGCACGGGGATCCGCTCCTCGCCCGTGAGCAACATGAGTCGCACGCCCGTCGGACTGCCCTTGTGTAGCGTGAGCCGGTCGACCGCGGACACGACGCCGGAGAGCGTCTGCACCGTCGACGTATCGAAACGTTGTGCGTGCGCGGCGGCGCCGCGCTTGGCGGATGACGTGCCCGGGACCACAGTTGCGAGTGTGGCGACGACGACGAACAGGGCGCGACGCGATGTCGCGTGGACGTGGCGCATGATGGTGGTTCCTCAGGAAGTCTTGTCTGCGCGCAGGTGTGGGAAGTGGCAGTGTAGCGCGCGGCGCCGCGGAAGCGCTAGCGACTCGATTTCGCCTAGAGGTCCACGTACCGCGGCCCGCCGCCGCCCTCCGGCGGAACCCACGTGATGATCTGATACGGATCGGCGATGTCGCACGTCTTGCAGTGTACGCAGTTCGAGAAGTCGATGCGTAGCTCCAG
>CAZEPH010000394.1:0-3051 GCA_964514075.1 uncultured bacterium
GAGGTACACGGCGACGCGCCCCGCGTCAGCCACCGCGGCCGCGTCGAAGAGCGGCGCGGCGATCGCAACGTCCGCATACCCGTCGCCGTTCACGTCGCCGCCGCCGGCCAGCGCGCCGCTCCACCGCTCGTTCGCTTGCCCGCCGTCCGACGTCCACGCGGGCGTTTGCGTGAAACCGCTGCTCGACCCCGTGTACACCACGGCGCGTCCGGCGTCTTGCCCTGCTGCGGCGTCGAAGCTTGGAGCGCCCGCGAGGATGTCGTCGTAGCCGTCGCCGTTCACGTCGCCCGCGGCCGCAAGCGTCGAACCGAACGCGGCGCCCGCTTGATCCAACTCCGCCGTCCAATTGGACGTGGGTGGGAGATCGTCCGCGCCGCCCACGTACACGAACGCCGCCCCTTCGCTGTATTGATCCACCTCGTACGCGAACGCGCCCGCGATGATGTCCGAGTACCCGTCGCCGTTCACGTCGCCGGCGGTGGACACCTGCCACGCGTAGCGGGCGTTCGTTTGGTCCGATTCCGCGTGCCACGCGGCTTGATCGACCAATCCCGTGGGCGATCCGCGGTACACCCACGCTCCGCCTTCCTGCGGTTCGGGCGTGTGCCAGCCCCATCCGCCGACGACCAGGTCGCCGAAGCCGTCGCCGTTCACGTCGCCCGCAGCACTCACCCACGAACCGAAGCGCGCGTCTTGCAGGTTGGGCTCGGCGATCCACGCCGGGCTGAACCCGAGGCCCGACGACGACCCGTAGTACACGAACGCGCGCCCTTCGTTGCGCTCGCCCGACGTGTACCGTTCGGCGCCGATGACGACGTCGGAATAGCCGTCGCCGTTCACGTCGCCGACGGTGGACACCGAGTAGCCGTAGCTCGCGTTGTCCTGTCCCCCTTGCGTTCCCCAGTCCGCGGTCGAGCTGAGACCCGTCGCGCTCCCGAGGTACATGAAGGCCTTGCCTTCACCACCGTTTCCGTCGCCGAAACGCCACGCGCCCACGAGGATGTCGTCGTAGCCGTCCCCGTTCACGTCGCCGGCCGTGTTGATGGCTTGACCGTAAAACGAGTTGAGGTTGTTCGACTCGCCCAACCAATCGGCTGTGGTGCTCGGACCCGCAGGCGATCCGTTGAACTCATATACCAACCCTTCGCCCGTAAGATCGCGACCGCCGTACGGCGCGCCAACCAGGAAGTCAGCGAATCCGTCGCCGTTGATGTCGCCCGCTAGCGACACCGCCCACCCCATCTGCTCCCCAGGGCTGTTGCTTTGCTTCGACCACGACGGAGTGGTCGACGGCCCGGTCGCGCTTCCGAGGTACAAGAAGGCCGCCCCTTCGTTGAGCTGCCCGTTGGTGTAGAGCGGGGCGCCGATCAGGATGTCGTCGAATCCGTCCCCGTTCACGTCGCCCGCGGAGGAAACCGAGTAGCCGAAGAGAGCTCCGTTCGTGTTGCTCTCGACGACCCAGTCCGGCGTCGTGGACAAACCCGTGGCCGACCCGAAGTAGAGGTACGCAGCGCCTTCATCGAATTCGCCGTTGTCGTAGTACGGGGCTCCGACGAGGACGTCGCTGTATCCGTCTCCGTTGACGTCTCCCGCCGTGTTCACGGCTTGGCCGAACTGTGCGCCCGCCTGGCCGCCACGCACGAACCAGGCAGCGCCGCTCGAAACAGAAGAGCGGGCGCCCGTCGATGTCGTACCGAGGAGCGCGAGCGCGAAACCCGCGATCCACGCGTACTGGAGAACTCTCATCCCTGCCTTCCCCGAGACTCGGCTACCGCACGATCGCGACGCGCTGCATGTGCGAACGTCCGGCGGCCGTCAATTGCACGACGTACACGCCCGCCGGCACGAGGCGCCCGCCGGCGTCGCGCGTGTTCCAGCGGACCGTGTGCGGTCCAGCCTCCACGCGTGCATCCAACACGCGGTCCACCACGCGCCCGCCCACGTCGAGAACGCGCACCTGCACGTCCCCCGCGATGGGGACGCGGAACGAGATCGATGCGTCGTGGTGCGCCGGGTTGGGCGCGACGCCCGTAATCCAGCGCGCCGCGGCCGGCGATGGGGGATCATCGCCCACGGCGACGCTGCTTGCCGTCCGCACGTCCGCCTCCGCGATGCCATTGAACCACGGCGTGAACCACGGCGTGCGCTGAAAATTCGGCGATCGCGAGACGAACCGTGCGCGCCACTTGTACGCGGTCTGGGCACTGAGTCCCGTCACCACCATCGTCACGGGCTCCATGCTGCCGGCGAAGGAGTCGGGGAACGCCGTGTCCGTGATCTCGCCCGACATGATGTTGGTGCCGTCGAACGGGAGGCCGTACGGCTTCACTTCGTACTGCATCGTGACGCGCGCACGGCCGGCGGCGGAGCGCGCGTTGGCGCGCAGACGGAAACCGGCGAAGTCGTTCGAGATGCCGAACTCCGCGATGGGGGCGCTGTCGTCGGTCTGCACTTGACGCACGAGGCGTCCCAGGCCGGCGCCGTTGCCGTAGTACAGGAACGCCTGGCCGCCGTCGAGGTGGCCGTCCACGTCGTAGCTGTTCGCACCGACGAGCACGTCGGCGAAGCCGTCGCCGTTCACGTCGCCGACGCCGGCCACGGCGACGCCGAAGTTGCCGCGCGCTTGCTCTCCGCGATGCGTCCACGTGGGCAGCGTGGAGGGACCGGCCGACGATCCGGTGAAGCACAACGCCTGTCCCTCATTGGTCTGCGCGACGCTCGCGAACGGCGCACCGACGATCACGTCGGAGTACCCGTCGTTGTTGACGTCGCCCGCGCTCGACACCGACGATCCGAATTTCGCGCCCGTCTGCGCCGCGGAGAACGTCCACACGGGGACGTTCGCGAGGCCGTTCGCCGAGCCGAGGAACACGGAGGCGCGACCCGTGTCGGTGGTCCCGTTGTCGAAGAGCGGCGAGCCGACAATGACGTCGCTGTATCCGTCGCGGTTCACATCGCCGGCGCACGCGACGGACGTTCCAAAGGCGGCGCCGCCCTGGTTGTTCTCCGCGATCCAATCCGGCAGCGTGTCGAGTCCCGTGGCCGAGCCAT
>CAZEPH010000395.1:0-3034 GCA_964514075.1 uncultured bacterium
AATGGCGGCGGATGCACTCGGCGTGTCGCACGACCTCGTGCAGGTGGCCACGCCCGACACCGCGCTCGTTCCGGACAGCGGGCCCACCGTGGCGTCGCGCACGTGCATGGTCGTGGGCGAGTTGGTCACGCGCGCCGCGCGCGAGGTGGCGGAACGCTTGCGTGCGTTCGCGCCCGAAGGCTGGGCCGACGACGACGTGTTCCAACGCGTCGCGCGTGCGTACCGCGCCAAGAGCGGTCTGCTGCGCGCAGACGCGCATTACACAGCACCGCCCGGCGTGACATGGGACGACACGACCTACACCGGCTCCGCATACGGCGCCTACGGGTGGATCGCCACTGTGGTGGAAGTGGAAGTGGACGCGGACACGTTCGAAGTGCGTCCGCTGCGCGCGACGGCCGCGGCGGATATCGGCCGCGTGATTCACCCGCGTCTCGCCGAGGGACAGGTGGAAGGCGGCGTGCTGCAAGCGCTCGGGTGGGCCCTGCTCGAAGACGTGCGCTGGAAGGACGGCGCGGTGTGGAATCAGCAGCTCACCAACTACATCATTCCGACGAGTGCGGATGCGCCGCCGATCGACGTCGTGTTCGTGGAGGAGCCGTACGCACACGGCGCCTACGGATCGAAAGGTGTGGGCGAGTTGCCGATGGACGGAGCGGCGCCGGCCGCGGCGGCGGCCATCGCCGACGCCACGGGCGTGCTCGTGCACCATCTGCCGCTCTTGCCCGAGACGCTGCTCGCGGCGAGCGGAGCGGCGTCATGAAACTCACGCTTCGCGTGAACGACTCCACGCGCGATGTGGACGCGCCGCCGATGAAGCGCTTGCTCGACGTGTTGCGCGAGGACCTGGGACTCACCGGCACGAAGGAAGGCTGCGGCGAAGGCGAATGCGGCGCCTGCACCGTCACGCTCGACGGCGTCCCCGTGTTGAGTTGTCTCGTGCCGGTGTGCCAAGCCGTCGGCGTGTCGATCGGCACGGTGGAAGCGCTCGCGAGCGGCGCACGTCTCGCGCGCGTCCAAGAGGCGTTTCTCGACGGCGCCGCGCAGTGCGGCATTTGCACACCGGGGTTTCTCGTGACCGCCTCCGCGCTCATTCACTCGCGCCGCGAGCGGCTGACCGAAGACGATGTGCGCGACGCGATCGCCGGCAATCTGTGCCGCTGTACGGGATACGTGAAGATCGTCGAGGCGATTCTGCGCGCCGACGCGGAGGCGAAAGCGTAGAGCGATGCGCACCGCCGTCCGCCACCTCGAGGTCGACACGCCGCGCGATCTCCCGCGCGCGCTGAGCGCGCTCGCCGACGCCGCGCGCGCCGGCGATCCGCTCACGCCGCTCGCGGGCGGAACGGACCTGCTCGTCGCGATGAACGCCGGCACGCTCCGCGCACGGCGCTTTCTCAACGTGTGGCAGTTGCGCAGCACGCACACGCTCGCCGGCGTGCTGCCCGTGCGCGATGCGTCGGCGAACGGACTGCGCATCGGCGCCCTCACGACGTTCGGCGAGATCGCCGCGGCCGCGCCCACGTCGCGCTGGCCGATGCTGCGCGCGGCCGCGCGCGAGGTCGGTGCGTGGCAGATCCAGAACCGCGCGACCATCGGCGGGAACATCGGCAACGGATCGCCCGCGGGGGATTCGCTGCCCGTGTTGTTGGCGGCGGGCGCGCGTGTGGAACTGTCGTCCACCACCGGCACGCGCACCGTGGCGTTCGACGAGTACTTCACCGCGTATCGCACGAGCGTGCTGCGCCCCGACGAGTTGATCGTGTCGATCCGCCTCGACGATCCGCCCGCGAACGCCGTGCAGTTCTTCCGCAAGGTCGGGACGCGGCGCGCGCAGTCTATTTCGAAGGTTGTGATGGCGGGGGTTCTCTCGTTCGACGACGCACGGCGCGTGCCGCAGGCGCGCATTGGACTGGGCAGCGTGGCGGACCGCCCTCTGCGCGCGCACGCGGTGGAGAAGGCGCTCACCGGTTCCGTGCTGGATCGTGCGTCGATCGCGTCCGCGCTCGATGCGCTGGCGCACGACGTTCGTCCCATCGACGACGTGCGGTCCTCGGCCGCGTATCGTCGCGCGGTCGCGACTAACGTTCTCCGCCAGTTCCTCGAGTCCGCCGCACTCGCCCCGGCGCGCTGACATCGGCCGGCGTATTCCAGTTCGCGCACACGCTCGGATCATTCACCGCGACGCGCAGCACCCGCTCGCTGCCCCACGCGCGCAGTAGCTCGTCGAGGCGCGCGCATGCCGGCGCACGGATGACGGCCGCGACGCCGCGCGGGGTCATGCACACGGGATGACCGCCGCGCGCGCGCCACGTCGGCACCGCCGCGAACGCGTTCGGGGCTTCCGTCGCCGCGGCCAGCGCCGCGTACACGTCGCGCGAGGCGCAGGGCATGTCCACCGGTTGCACGAATGCGCCGGGCACGCTCGCATCCTCCCCCGCGAGATGGTGTAGTGCCAGTTGCAGCGAGCTGAACGGCCCGCGATCCACGGCGGGATTGATCACCACGTCACACGCGCGGAGAGGTACGCGCGCGCGCACGGCGTCGGCGTTCTCGCCCAGGACCACGATCACCCGACGCAGGCCGTACGACAAGAGCGCGCGCTGCGTCCGCGCCAGCACCGGTTCGCCGTTCACGAAGAGGAGCGCCTTGATCGCGCCCATCCGGCGCGCTCGACCGGCGGCGAGGATAACCGCGGCGAGCTCTTCGAGGATCACGCGCGCGAGAGCGCGCGCACGCCGTCGCGCACCGCAAGAATCTCCGCCGCCACGCTGATCGCGATCTCCGCGGGCGACTTGCCGCCCACGCCGATACCGATCGGCGAGCGCACCGCCTCCACCGCGTCGGGCGCGAAGCCTTGCGCAAGGAGCGCCGTGCGGAAGCGCGCCCATTTCGTTCGCGACCCGATCACCCCGAGATAGCGCAAGCGACGCGGCACCAGGAGCCGCAGCACTTCGAAATCGCGCTTGTGGCTGTGCGTGAGCACGAGTGCGTACGTGCGCCCCGAGTCCGTGCTCACGAAGAGGTTCACCGG
>CAZEPH010000396.1:0-3029 GCA_964514075.1 uncultured bacterium
TGATGGGAACGCTGCATCTCCTCGAAGCCGTGCGACCCTCGCCCGTGCGAGTGCTTCTCGAGGGATCGAGCGAGGAGTATGGAGAGCCTGCGCAGCGCGCGCCCGTGCGGGAAGACGCGCCGTTCGCGCCGCGCAATCCGTACGGCGCCAGCAAGGCAGCCGCCGACGTTCTCGGCGCGCAGTACGCACGGGCGTACGGTCTCCCCGTGATTCGCACGCGATCGTTCATGCACACAGGGCCAGGGCAGACGGCGACGTTCGCGCTCCCGAGCTTTGCCGAGCAGATCGCGCGGGCGGAGGCGGTGGGTCGCGCCGGCGCGGTCGCGACCGGCAATCTCGACGTCGTGCGCGACTACCTGGACGTGCGCGACGTCGTGCGCGCGTACATCGCACTACTGGAACGGGGTGAGCCCGGACAGGCGTACAACGTGAGCTCGGGGACCCCCGTGCGCCTGGCGGATCTGCTGGATTCGCTCGCGCGGCAGGCCGCCGTGCCGATCACTGTGACGCAGGCGTCGGACCGCCTGCGCCCCGCCGACCTGACGTACATGGTCGGCGATTCGAGCACACTGCGCTCTGCGACCGGGTGGGAGCCCTCGATTCCCCTGGAGCAATGTCTGACGGACATGCTGAACGAGTGGCGGCGAATCGCCCGCGGTTCCGCCGACCTGTCGTCACACTCAACGAAAGGATAGCGGCTCGTGTATCGGATCTGCGTTGTGGGAACAGGGTACGTCGGTTTGGTGACCGGCGCGTGCATGGCAGACTTCGGCAACGAGGTGATCTGCGTCGACTCCGACCTGGGAAAGATCGAAGCGCTGCGCCGCTCCGAAATTCCGTTCTACGAGCCAGGGCTCGACCAGATTGTCGAGCGCAACGTGCGCGAAGGCCACCTCACGTTCTCGACCGATTTGGCGAGTGCGCTGCGCAAGAGTCAGGTCGTGTTCATCGCGGTGGGCACGCCGCGCGGAACGGACGGCGAAGCCGACCTCGGACAGGTGAAGACCGTCGCCCGCGAGATCGCGCGCGCGATGACCTCGTACAAGTTGATCGTGCAGAAGAGCACGGTGCCCGTCGGCACGGGACAGATGGTGCACGACATCGTGAAGAAGAACCGCGTGAAGGACATTCCCTTCGACGTTGCATCGAACCCGGAGTTCCTGCGCGAAGGCACGGCGATCGAGACGTTCATGCGCGCGGACCGCGTGGTGATCGGAACGTGGTCGAAGAAGGCGGAGAAGATCCTCTCCGAGATCTACGCCCCGCTGTACCTGCTCGAAACGCCGATGGTGAAAACGACCGTCGAGACCGCGGAGTTGATCAAGTACGCGTCGAACGCGTTCCTCGCCGTGAAGATCTCCTTCATCAATGAGATGGCGAACCTGTGCGAGCAGGTGGGCGCCGACGTGAAGGTCGTATCGAAAGCGATGGGACTCGACAAGCGCATCGGGCCGAAGTTCCTCCACGCGGGACCCGGCTACGGCGGTTCCTGCTTCCCGAAGGACACGCTCGCGCTCGCGCAGTTCTCGAAGAAGTACGGCGAGGAGATGCGCATCGTGTCGTCGGCCGTCGAGGTGAACAACGCGCAGATCGAGCGGGCGACGCAGAAGATCGTCAGGTCGCTCGGCCCCACGGCCAAGGGCAAGACCGTCGGTTTGCTGGGCTTGTCGTTCAAGCCGAACACGGATGATGTGCGTGATTCCCCTGCCATCGAGATTCTCGACCGGCTGATCGCGAAGGGCGTTCGCGTCAAGGCGTTCGACCCCGTGGCGATGACCTCGGCAAAGAAAGTGTCGCCGAATAGCACGGAGTTCATGGAGAATGCCTACCAGTGCGCGGAGGGAGCCGATGCGCTGGTGATCGCGACCGAGTGGAACGAGTTCCGGCGCCTCGATGCGAAGCGCCTGCTCGAGACCATGCGGCGCCCGGTTCTCATTGACCTGCGCAACATCTACGAGCCCGATGTGATGCGGAAGCTCGGATTCACCTACTACGGCGTCGGTCGCGGGGAAACGGCGAAGGCATGATTCACGGCGTCAAGACGAAGGCCCTCACGCTCATTCCCGATGAACGCGGCTTCCTGTTCGAGATTCTCCGTACGGACGACGAGATATTCGAGCAGTTCGGCCAGATCTACCTGACGTACGCGTATCCGGGCGTCGTCAAGGGCTGGCACTATCACAAGAAGCAGACCGACTTCTTCTGCTGCGTGAAGGGCATGATCAAGCTGGTGCTCTTCGACTCGCGCGAGGGCTCGCCGACGAAGGGTGAAGTGAACGAGTTCTTCATCGGCGAGCAGAAGCGCATGGTGGTGTCCATCCCGCCGTACGTCCTGCACGGATTCAAGGGGATGCCGCCGGAGGGTGGCTACCTGCTCAACGCGCCGACGCACCCGTACGTCTACGCCGATCCCGACGAGTTCCGCGTGCACCCGCACGACAACGACATTCCGTACGATTGGGCGCGCAAGGATGGCTAAGCCGGCGCTCCGCCCGTGGCCGGAGAACGCACACGTTCTCGTGACCGGAGGCGCGGGCTTCATCGGCTCCACGTTCACGCGTCTGCTGCTCGCCAGCGACGTGCGAGTGCGCGTCACCGTCCTCGACAAACTGACGTACGCCGGCCATCCGGCGACGCTCGCGTTTCAGGGCGTGAGCGAGAACCCGCGGTTTCGTTTCGTCAAGGGCGACATCGCCGATCCGGAGTGCGTCTCGGCGGTGATGCCCGGGGTCACGCACGTCGTGAACTTCGCCGCGGAGACGCACGTGGATCGATCGATTGGCGATCCCGGGAGCTTCATTCGGACCGACATGTTCGGTGTATACGTTCTGCTCGAAGAAGCGCAGCGCACGGGTGTTCACCGGTTCCTGCACGTCTCGACCGACGAAGTCTACGGCGAGGTGATGGACGGCGCCGCGCGCGAAGACGCATCCCTCGTTCCGCGCAATCCGTACGCGGCCAGCAAGGCGGGCGGCGAGCGTCTCGCGTACTCGTACTTCGCGTCGTACGGTGCGCCGGTGGTGATTTCC
>CAZEPH010000397.1:0-3027 GCA_964514075.1 uncultured bacterium
CGTGTCCGTGAGCAACGGGAGAATCAGTTCATCGGTCGTGCCTGGGTACGTGGTGGACTCGAGGATGATCAGTTGCCCGCGGCGCAGGTACTTCGCGATCTCCTCGACGGCCGCGACGATGTACGACACGTCCGGGTCGCGCGTCTTGCGCAGCGGCGTCGGCACGCAAATGCTGATGGAGTCCATGTCGCGCAGCGCGTCGAACTCCGTTCCCGCGGTGAGCCGGCCCGCGCGCACCAGCGCGCGCACGGTTCGCGCCGGCACGTCTTGGATGTGTGAGCCGCCGGCGCGGACGGTCTGCACCTTGACATCGTCGAGGTCGAAGCCGTGCACATGGAAGCCCGCACGCGCGTACTCCACCGCCAGCGGCAGGCCGACGTATCCCAAACCAATGACGCCGACCTTCATGCTGCGGTCGGCGATCTTTCTTTCGAGCGTCCGCGCCCATTGCGGGGCCCGCGTGCGTTCGCGTCGAGTCACTGGGGTCCTTTCCGTCACAACGTGTACGCGAGCACGATGCCGACTTGTGCCGCCACGACCATCAAGTACATGTGCCGCCACGACACGTGGTTCGCGTCCGTGGCGAGCGCCTCCGGTTCGCGCACGAGCAGCCGCGCGACGTACGTCCCCCACGCCGCGAGACCGCATCCGAGCAGCACGAGCAGCAGGCGATTGCCCGTGAGAACGCCCGTCATCGCTCCCAGCGGAAACGCCAGAAACGGGAAAACGAAGAACGGCGCGATCCGCACCGCGGCTCCGCGCAGACCATAGCGAACCGGCAAGGTAACACATCCGTGCTCTCTGTCACCCTTCACGTCCGCGAAGTCCTTGCTGCTCGTCGCCCCGAGAAGAAACGCGCCGAAGATGCCGCCGATGACCCATGCCTCACCCGACGCAAGCGCCGGCCGCGCGAGCGACCAGCCCGCCATCTTGAGGAGCGTTCCGCGCGGCACGGCGATCGTCACGTTCGCGAGGATCGGATGGCGCTTCGTGCGAAGCGGAGGAACGGAGTACGCCACCGTGAGCGCCGCCGCCACGCTCGCGTAGAGCCCCGTTTCCCACCCCACGCCCCACGCCAGGATGAGGGCGATCGCGTACCACAGAATCGACGCGGTCGCCGCATCGCGCACGCGGAGCGTGCCGCTCGGCAGCGGGCGATCCGGCTTGTTGATCGCGTCCAGGGGGCGGTCGTAGATCTGGTTGAGCGCGTTGGAGGCAGCGTTGAGGATCATCGCCATGCACGTCCCGGCGACGACGCGCCAGAGCAGCGGCGTGGACCACGGGATCGCCTCCGCGCCCCCCGGATGCGCCGCGCGCGCTACGAGCGCGCCCGAGAGCATCCCCAACCCGGGGACCAGGAGTGTGAACGGACGCGCGAGCGCCCAGAGCGGCCGGAGTGGGATCACGCGTCGTCGGGTGACCGCAGGCGGCGCAGCGCCGCACGCCCTGCGCGCGTTTCGCGAACGCCGCGAATGAGCGCATACACCGCGAACGCCACGAGCGCTGCGATGACGGCGCGCACGCGCGGCGCCTGCGCTGCGGCCGGACGGAGTTCGTACGCTGCGATCACGACCAGCACCGCGAGCACCATCTGCCCGATACCGTACACGAGCGAGTTGATCGCGCGCGCGCGACGTTCGCGCGGGCCGTCCTCGTCGAATGCGTTCATTATGGGCGCACCGCGAACGCGCCCGTGGCGACAGCGCGCGCACCGGACGGGGCGAGCGCCGTCACGCGCGCGAGATAGATGCCCGGGCCGAGGCCGCCACCCGTCACCGGAACGGTGAGCACGTTCTCGCCCGCCGTCGTCCCAGAGGCCGCGCCCGCGCCGCCGGAAATCGACCGGCTGATGCTCCCGAGCTGCCGCCCGTCGATCGTGAGGATGTCCACCGTCACCGCGCTCTGCTGCGTGAGTTGGTAGCGGATCGCTGGGGACGCTCCCGCACGCATCGGGTTTGCCGTGGCGGCAATGTCGAACACCCGCGCCACAGGTCCCTCTAAAATGAGCGTGTTGCTCGTTCGGTTGTCGCTCGGGGAACTGCCCGCCCCTTCGCCGCCGTCGACGATGAACGTGAACGCGTGCTGGCCGGCGTCTTCCGGGCGCGTCTCCCAGCGATACGCGATGATGACGGTGCCGGCGGTCGGCAGCGACACCACCGTGTCGCCCTCGGCGAGGACGCGATCGCTGGAGGACCGCGGGGACCGGTCGCGCAGCGTCCAGTGCACGGGCACGGCGTCGCGGCCGGAGCCGCTGTTGTGCAGCGTGGCCGCGATGGTCACCGCTTGTCCCGCCACGGGCGGCGCCCCCGCGAACGCCCGTTGCCACGCGAACGTGAGGTCCCCCTGTGCGAGCGTCCAATCCACGCCCCGAGTCGCGAGCGGACCGTCCGACCCGTCGGGCAACACGGTGGACCAGTCCGCGACCGTGCGCCACACCATGTCGGCGATGCGCGTGACCATTCCAATGCGCACGGAATCG
The DNA here is from genome assembly GCA_964514075.1 of uncultured bacterium. Lineage (GTDB taxonomy): Bacteria > Eisenbacteria > RBG-16-71-46 > CAZEPH01 > CAZEPH01 > CAZEPH01. Next base: position 2,480 of record CAZEPH010000397.1, read on the forward strand.
ATGACATCGCGCCGCGTGTGATAGGCCGGATTCCCGCGGAACGTGGGCGTCGTCAACTCGGGACGGTAGTGTTCGAACAGCGCGACGGCATCCCATCCGGCCACCCAGAAAGAGTACTGGTCGCTGTTGAGCAGACCGGGCAGTGTCAGCACGTCCACGATCTCGAGCGGCGACGACGACAGCGCGTTCGTGGCGCGCATCTCGTCCGCGACCCACCGGCTGCGCCCGTTGTCCACGATCTCCGAGCGCAGGTAGTCCGGGTTGTATCCGATCTCGTCGATATTGATCGCGAGCGTGACGGAGTCGCCCGCCGCGCGTCGCTGAGTGACGAATGCTCCGCTGCCCTGCAGGAGAATCTCCTCGGCGTCGAAGAGGACGAAGTAGACGTCCGTGTCGAACCGGTAGCGAGAGAGGTACTCCGCCGCGAGCAGCACCGACGCGACGCCGGTGCCATTGTCGTTCGCACCGGGGGCGCTGAGCGTGGCCCAGTCTCGGAGCCACGAGGCCTCTCGCAGCGCGATCGCGTCGTAGTGCGCGCAGAGCACGAT
>CAZEPH010000398.1:0-3022 GCA_964514075.1 uncultured bacterium
TCCACGATCGCGTCGTTCCAAATGGTGCAGAAGCTCCTCGCGGATATGGCGACGCGCACGGAAGCCGCGCGGCAGTTGGTGTACGCCGCCGCGCGTGCGCTCGACGCGGGTGCGCCGAACACGACCAAACTCGCCGCGATGTGCAAGCTCTTCGCGACGGACACGGCGATGGAGGTGACCACGAACGCCGTGCAGGTGTTCGGCGGCTACGGCTTCATGCGCGACTATCCCATCGAGAAGTACATGCGTGACGCCAAGATCACACAGATCTACGAGGGCACGAACCAGGTGCAGTCCATGGTCGTGGCGCGCAATCTGATCAAGGAAGCCGGAGAGCTCACGCGCCTGCTCGACTCGTACATTCCCCGCGAGGAGCAACTCGGCGTCGACCTCGCCGCCGAAATGGCCGCCGCGCAGTCGTAGGTGTGACGGGCCGGCACCCGCAGGTTCGCGCGGACCTGTGGCTCATCCTCGCGACGGCGATTTGGGGATTGAGCTTCGTTTTCATCAAAGACGCCGTGCGCGCGGTGGATCCGTACGTCTTCCTCGCCGTGCGGTTCGGCATGGGCGCCGCCGTGTTCGTCGTCTTGTTGATGCGCCTTCCCCGCCCGACGCGCGCGGAGTGGATGTGGGGCGCCGCGCTGGGCGCCTTCATGTGGGCCGGCAATGTGCTCCAAACCGTCGGCATTCAGTGGATCACGCCGTCCCGCTCCGCGTTCCTCACGTCACTCACGGTGATCCTCGTGCCGGTTCTCGTCGTGCTGCTGTATCGCCGTGTGCCGCCGCCGGGGATCTGGGTCGCCGTGGTGCTCGCGTTCGGCGGCCTCGTCGTGCTGTATTGGACGTCGATGGGGTGGACGTTCACGACGGGCGACATCCTCACGATGGGCTGCGCCGTCGTGTTCGCGGGACACATCCTCGTGATGAACGCGAGCGGCGGGCGCGGCCGGCCGCTCGTTCTCTGCGGCGTGCAGCTCGGCGTAACGGCGCTGCTCATGTGCGCGCTCGTGCCGCTCTTCGCGCGCGATCCGATCTCGTTGCGCGGCATACCCGCCGGGCCGTGGCGCAGCATCCTGTGGCTCGGGACGATCGGCACGGTGATCCCCTTTGCTCTGCAAACGACGTGGCAGCCGCGGTCCACGCCAGCGCGCGCGGCTGTGATCTTCACCTTGGAACCCGTCTTCGCCACGCTGTTCGCCGTCGCGGTCGCAGGTGCGGTGCTGACCCAGCGGGACGTGATCGGCTCCCTGCTCATTCTCGCGGGCGCGTTCACGGCGGAGTTGTGGCGTGGATCGGACGACGCATGACGCCGTGGGAGCGCCTGCAGCGCGACGTGACGCTCTGCAGTCAGTGTCCGCGGCTCGTCGCGCATCGCGAGGAGATGGCGCGCGTGAAGCGACGCGCGTTCGCGCACGAGGAGTATTGGGGGCGCGGCGTCCCCGCGTTCGGTGATCCGGGGGCGCGCATCGCGTTGTACGGCCTCGCGCCCGGCGCGCATGGCTCGAACCGCACGGGCCGCATGTTCACGGGCGATGCGTCGGGGGAGTTTCTCTTCGCCGCCCTGCACCGCGCGGGTCTCGCCTCGCAGCCGGTGGGACGCACGCGCACGGACGGCCTCACGTTGATCGACGCGGTGATCACGTCCGCCGTTCGCTGCGCGCCGCCCGACAACAAGCCCGCGCCGGACGAACTCGCACGGTGCGAATCGCTGTACGCGGCGCGCGAGTTCGCGCTGCTCTCGCGCGTCCGTGTGGTCGTGGCACTGGGGCGCATTGCGTTTGCGTCGTACCTGCGGCTCGCGCGCGCGGCGGGTTGCACGCTTCCCACGCCGGCGCCGACGTTCGCACATGGCGCGGTGCACGCACTCGAGGGCGGCCCGGACCTCGTGTGCAGCTATCACCCGAGCCGGCAGAACACCCAAACGGGGCGCCTCACGCCGGAGATGCTCGATGACGTCTTCCGCACGGTGCGTGGATTGATCTCATGAGCGCGATCGAGATCGTGGTCCCCCGGGGCGATGCATCGCTACCGGGCGTGTACGCTCGGCCCGCTTGTTCCGACGCGGTGCCCGGCGTGGTCATCGCACACGAGATCCTCGGGCTCACGCCGCACATCCGCGCGCTGGTCGAACGGTTCGCGGCGCACGACATCGCGTCCGCCGCAGTGAACCTGTTCGCCCGCGAGGGCCACGCGCCGCCCGAACACGCACGACTGGAAGATGTGCAGCGCTTCGCCTGGTCGCTCCCGGATGCGCGGGTCGTTGCGGATCTCTGTGCGGCCGGCGCGTGGCTGGGCGCGCGCGACGGCGTGCGCGCGGACCGTATCGCGCTCGTGGGATTCTCGTACGGGGCGACATCGGCGTTGCACGTCGCGGCCAGCGACTCGCCGTTTCACGCGATCGTCGCGTTCTATCCGAAGCCCGAGTACCCCCGGACGACTGCTGTGCGCCCCGTGTCCCCGATCGATCGCATCGAGGACATGCGCATTCCCGTTCACGCGCACTTCGGCGGGTTGGATCGCGCCATCCCGCCCGACGAGGTGGAGCGCTTCCGGACGCGGTTGCTCGCGCACGACCCGCGGTGTGCGGTGCACGTCTATGCAGGCTCGCGTCACGGGTTTTTCAACGAATCGCGCAAACGAACGCATGATCCATCTGCGGCTCAGCTTGCGTGGGCGCGACTGCTCGCGCTCCTCTCGTCGTAAGGGTGGATGCGGCCGCTGCTCGTGTGCTAGCATGGAGATGTGCGGCACTTCGCTGCTCGCCTGCACACTCCCTAATTGGTCTGTGATCGTGCCCCCGATCATCCACCTGTGCTGCCGAAACCCTGCCGGGTTGCAGCACTGACATCCGAGGCAGCCGAAATGACATCCGTGCGCCGCACCCGACGCATTGTCTTCACGCTTGCTCTTCTCTCGCTCGTCGCGTGTCCCCTCGTCACGCACGCGCAGTCGACGGACCGCTTGCTGAACACCTCTGGTCATGCCGTGAAGTACAAGCCGTTCGGCTCGACGACGTGGCTCC
>CAZEPH010000399.1:0-3005 GCA_964514075.1 uncultured bacterium
AACCGGCGTGCTCGCGCACGTACGCTTGCGTGATGGGTAGGCCGAGGCCCGTGCCGCTCGTCTCGCCGCGCGTCGTGAAGAACGGATCGAAGATGCGCGGCAGTATCTCCGGCGCGATGCCGTGGCCCGTGTCCGTGACGCGCACGCGCACCATCGGCAGAAGCGGCCCCGTACGGCGCACCGCGCGCGGGTGATCGCCGGCGCGGCGTCCCGCATGCGGCGGCGACGGGAGCCGCTGCCGCACGACGCTCTGGTGGATCGTGAGCGTGCCGCCTTCGGGCATTGCGTGCACCGCGTTCATGATCACGTTGTAGAGCGCTTGCAGGATCAGGTCGCGATCCATGTAAAACGGCGGCACCTCGCCGTCGGTCTCGCGCTGCACGCGCACGTTCTTCTCCGCCAGCACGGTCGCGTGATTGCCCAGAATGCCGCTCACGCAGTCGTCCAGCGAACACAGGGCGAGGCGCGGGATCGGCGGCCGCGCGTACTCCAGAAACGTCTTCGACAAGCGATCCAGGCGCGCGACCTCGTTGAGGATCAGATCCAGTTGCGTGCGATGCGGGCTGTCCGCGCTCAGGCGCGAGCGCAGCAGGTCCGCGTTGATCGAGATGCCGGCGAGCGGGTTGCGGATTTCATGCGCGAGTCCGGCGGAGAGTTGCCCGACGATCGCGAGGTGATCGGTGCGCCGCATTTCTTCCTGCAGGCGCCGAACGGCGGTGAGGTCCGTGAACATGACGCACACGGCCTCGGCGTCCGGCAGCGGCACGACGTCGATGGCCAGCGCTCCCACCGTGCCGTCCGCTGCGACGAAGCTCGTCTCGATGCGGCCGCGCCCCAGCTTGAGGAGGCGTCGGAGGCGTTCGGGTTCCGTGAGCGCGAGCGCCTCCGTAAGAGATCCCGCGTCTCCGATCACGCTGCGTGCGCGGTCGTTTGCGTGGAGAACGCCCCCGCGGCGATCCGAGAGGACCACGCCGGCCGGCAGCGCGGCGAGCGCCGCGCGCACGTCCGCCTCCGCGACGGGCTGCCTCTTGTGCGCGACACTCATCTCGCGAACACCCGCCACATCACCGCGCCCACCACGACGCAGTAGATCCCGAACCACTCGAATCGTCCGCGTCCGACCATACGCAGCAGGAACCGGATCGCCCACACGCCCGCCACGAACGACGTGAGAAAACCGATTGCCAGGTCGTGCGCCGGGGGCATGGAGGGTGTCTGCATCATGTCGGGCACTTCCACGAGCGCGGCGCCGAAGATGATGGGCACGCTCATGAGAAACGAGAAGCGCGCGGCGTCTTCGCGGTCCACGCCGCTCCAGATCGCGGTGGCGATTGTGGCGCCGGAGCGGGAGATGCCCGGGAGGATCGCGAACGCCTGCGCGACCCCGATACCGATCGCGCGCGGCATGTCGATCGCGCGCGCACCGCGCGCCGCGAAACGCGTGGAGAGAAGGATCACTCCGGTCACGATCAACTCGCGGGCCGCTTCCGTGGCGGAGGTGAACGCCGCCGCCATGACGTCTTTCAGCACGAGACCGATGACGACGGCCGGAATCGTCGCGACCAGCACCAGCGCGAGCAGCCGAAGTTCCGGTGCAACGCGGGGTCCGACGCCCACCAACGAGAGCACGGCACGTGTCATGCGCCACAGCTCCACGCGAAACAAGAGCACCGCGGCGAGCAGCGTCCCAAGGTGCAGGAACACGTCGAGGGGCAGAGCGGTCGCTTCGTCGATGTGCATCCACTCCTGCGCGAAGACGAGATGCGCGGAGCTGCTGATGGGAAGGAACTCCGTCAGCCCTTGGATGATGCCGAGGAACGCGACCTCGCCGGTGCCCACCGGGCTATCAGACGGTCACGCCGTTGCGGCGAATCCACACGCCGGGACGTTCGCGGATTTGCGGCTCCATGCTCTCATCCGCGGTGTGCTGCGCGTAGTGACGGAGAAAGATGTCGCGCAGCGTAGTGTATTCCTGCGTGGGAAAGTAGCGCGTGACGCGGCTGAACATGCCTTCGTCGTTCGAGTAGACGAACAGCGTCACCTCGGTGACCTCGTCGAATCGCGTTTCCGACGCGCGGATGTCCGGCGATTCCTCCGCGTCGATCCACAACGATGCCTGATGTGCGCGAACCGCAAATCCGTGCTTCGACGTCATCAGGTAGGACCAGAGCCCGAAGATCTCCATCGGAACGTATCGCACGGAGACACTCGTCTCGCTTCCGCGGGTGATCTCGGCGCGCACAAGGCGTTGGCTAGGCATGTCTCACCTCCATGGAAGGACTGCCGCGGGGCATCCTACGGAGCGCGAGTGAAGAGTGTCAATGCCGAGCGGTGCGATTGACACCCTCGTCGCCCGCCGCGTAGCCTTCCGTCACGACCGTTCCCGCGCACGCCAAGTGGAGGCTTGTCTGTCCGGCTCGCTCTTTCGCCTGCTCACCATTGCCGCCGGCTGCGTGCCGGATCGCGCGGTCCCCGCCGTCGCGCGATGGCTCGCTCCCGTGCACTACGCCTTCTGCCCCGCACGACGGGACGGCATTGCGCGCAACCTGTCAGTCGTGACGGGGGGGGCAGTCTCCCGCGCCCGCGTCCTGACCGCCTGCGCGAGCTACAACGCCTACCTGATCGAGTTCCTCCGCTGCGCCCGCCTGTCGCCGGGCGAGTTGCGCTCACGCGTCACCATCGAAGGCGAGGACGTGCTGACGCAGGCGCTCGCACGCAGACGCGGCGTGGTCGTGTGCGGGTCGCACCTCGGCAACTGGGAGTGGTTCGCCGCGTGGTGCGCGAGTTCCGGGACGCCGGTGGCGACGGTGACCGGCGTGCAGTTGTCGCGGGCGCTGCATCGTCACGTCGGCGAGATGAAGCGTCGCCACAACGTGAGTGTCGTGCAGCCGCAGGACGGATACCGCACGCTGTATCGCGGCCTCGCGCGCGGCGAGATCGTCGGTCTGGCGGCGGACGGGTACGTGTTCCGCACCGGACGCCGGGTCGAGTTGTTCGGCCGGCGC
>CAZEPH010000400.1:0-3005 GCA_964514075.1 uncultured bacterium
TTCGAGCGCGCCGAGCGTGCGGCGAAAGATCGGCTACGTCATCCAGGACGGCGGGCTCTTCCCGCACCTGGAGGCGGCCGGGAACGCGTCGCTCATGGCGCGCGCGTCCGGGTGGACGACGACGCGCATCTCCGCGCGCCTGGCGGAGCGCGCGGAGTTGGTGCGTCTTCCGCGCGATCTCCTGCGACGGTATCCCGCGGAATTGTCAGGCGGCCAGCGCCAGCGCGTCGGACTCATGCGCGCGTTGATGCTCGATCCAGACGTCCTGCTCCTCGACGAACCGCTCGGCGCGCTGGACCCGATGATCCGCTTCGATCTGCAGGAAGACGTGCGCCGCGTGGTGCGGTCCCTCGGCAAGACCGTGGTGCTCGTCACGCACGATCTCGCGGAGGCCGGGTTTCTCGGCGACGACATCGTGCTCCTGCGGGAGGGAACCGTCGTGCAGTCGGGTGCATTCAGGGACCTCGTGCACGCTCCGGCCGATCCGTTCGTCACGGCCTTCGTGAACGCCCAGCGCAGTCCGCTCGAGGCCGCGCGGTGAAACCCGTTCTTCTCGTCGCCCTGCTGGCGATCCTCTCGTCGTCCAGCCTGGGGGGAACACGTCCCGTGCGCATCGGATCGAAGGCGTTCACGGAGTCCGTGATCCTCGGGGAGATCGCGACGCAGACCGTGCAGGGCGCGGGCCTGCCTGCGGAACACCGGCGCGAGCTGGGAGGAACGCAGGTGCTGTGGCGCGCGCTCCGATCCGGCGACATCGACGCGTACGTGGAGTACACGGGGACCATCGCGGAGGAGATCATGGCGGGACGCGGACTGCACGGCGAGGACGCGCTGCGCGGCGCGCTGGCGGCCGAGCACGTGCGTCTATCGCGCCCGCTCGGGTTCAACGACACGTACGCGCTCGGCATGCGCGAGGACGTGGCAGACAGCCTCGGGATCCGCACCATCTCGGACCTGCGCATGCATGCGAGCGTGCGCTACGGGTTCAGCCACGAGTTCCTGGACCGCGCCGACGGGTGGCCCGCTTTGCGCACGCGCTACGCGCTCTCGGCGGCGCGCGTACGCGGGCTGGACCACGACCTGGCGTATCGCGGGCTTGCAGACGGCGCGATCGACGTGACGGACCTGTACTCCACCGACGCGGAGATCGCGTACTACCACCTGCGCGTGCTGGAGGACGACCGCGCGCATTTCCCCGAGTACCAGGCGGTGCTGCTCACGCGCGACGACCTGCCGCCGCGCGCGGCGGAGGCGCTCACCACGCTGGAGGGACGCATCGACGCGCCGGCGATGATTGCGATGAACGCGGAAGTGAAGCTGCGTCACGCGTCGGAGTCGGATGTCGCACGCGCGTTTCTCGCGCGCACCGGCGCGCGGGCGGGCGGGATAGCCGACGAAACTCCGGCGCGCCGCCTCGCGCGCCGGACGCGCGAGCACCTGGTCCTCGTCGCTATTTCTCTCGCGGCGGCGATCCTCGTGGCGATTCCGCTCGGCATCGCGGCGGCGCGACATGCGCGCCTCGGGCACGCGATCCTCGCCGGAACGGGCGTTCTGCAGACGATCCCGTCTCTCGCGCTGCTCGTGTTTCTCATTCCGCTCGTCGGCATCGGCTCGGTGCCGGCGGTGATCGCGCTCTTCCTGTACAGTCTGCTGCCGATCGTGCGGAACACCCACGCGGGCCTCACGGGGATTCCCCGCGAACTGCGCGAAGCCGCCGCCGCGATCGGCCTGCCGCCGCGCGGGCGCCTCCTCCGCGTAGAGCTACCGATGGCGTCGCCCGCCATCCTCGCGGGCATCAAGACCGCCGCCGTGATCAACGTGGGCACAGCGACGCTCGGCGCGCTGATCGGCGCAGGCGGATACGGGCAATCGATTCTCACGGGCATCCGTCTCGATCGGCTCTCGCTGATCCTCGAAGGCGCGATTCCCGCAGCCGTTCTCGCCTTGCTCGTGCAATTCGGATTCGATCAACTCGAACGCGCGGTGGTCCCGCGGGGGCTGCGGCTCGTTCCGCACAGGAGTGACGCATGACGCAGACTCTCCCGCGCCCGGCCGCGGCGCCGTCGATGGCCGATCGCTACCGTGCCGTGCGCGCGTTCACGGAAGCTCTCGCCGCACCTCTCTCCGCTGAGGACGCGAACCTGCAATCCATGCCGGAGGCGAGTCCCGCGAAGTGGCACCTGGCGCACACGACGTGGTTCTTCGAGACGTTCGTGTTGCGCGAAGCCGTGCGCGGGTACCGCGCCGTTCACGACGAGTACGCATACCTGTTCAACTCCTACTACGAGGCCGTGGGGCCGCGACACGAGCGACCGCGACGCGGAATGCTGTCTCGCCCCTCTCTCGATGACGTGCTCGCGTACCGCCGTGCGGTCGACGAGCGGATGCACGCGAGTTCCGTGTGGGCCTCACACGCGGCGATCATCGAACTCGGGTTGCACCACGAGCAGCAGCATCAAGAACTGTTGCTCACCGACATCAAGCACGCGCTCTCCGGCAACCCACTCGAGCCCGTGTATCGTGCCGACGCCGCGGCGCCACAGACGGCGGCAGGCGCCCCCTCTCTCGAATGGCACTCGTTTGGCGAGGGCGCACGCGAGATCGGCTACGACGGAGACGGCTTCTGCTTCGACAACGAACAGCCTCGGCACACGGAGTTCGTGCACGCGTTCGCGCTCGCCGCACGACCCGTCACGAACGCGGAGTACCTCGCGTTCATACGCGACGGCGGCTACACCACGCCGACCCTGTGGCTGTCCGACGGGTGGGCTGCGGTGCACGCACGCGCGTGGAACGCGCCGCTCTACTGGCGCGAGGACGGAGGGGAGTGGTCCACGTTCACGCTCGGCGGCCGGCGCGCGCTCGCGCTCGACGAACCCGTGTGCCACGTCAGCTACTACGAAGCCGACGCGTACGCGCGCTGGGCCGGCGCGCGTCTGCCGACGGAAGCGGAGTGGGAGATGGCGGCCGCATCGCAGACCGCCCGTGAGGGCTTCGTCGAGAAC